>NZ_JBHFNQ010000130.1:0-31609 GCF_041929345.1 Floridaenema aerugineum BLCC-F46 | reverse complement strand
AGGATACTTGCCTTCACTCACAAGGTTATGAAGTTGTCAGTACCAAGGATTTAAGTGCTTCTCAACCTATTGGTTACTTGATACTGCTAGTCGTCCCCCGATTTCTCGGTTTTGACTAAACGAATCGCACTTTCTCGCTGCATTTTCATCTCTGTCGTGATGAGTTCCACACTTCGGACAAGTCCATTCTAATTCCTTTAAAGTGAGTGAATCATTCTTATGTTTGCAGCAATTACAAAGCTTTGTACTAGGAAAGAATCTGTCAACTTCTACAAGTTTTCCTCCCTCTCTTTTTAACTTGTAGTCTAGGAAGTTTACCAACATCCCAAAACCAGCATCTAGGACTGATTTCGCCATCTTGGTGCGTGCCATCCCTTTAACGCAAAGGTCTTCCACTACAATGACTTGGTTTTCGTCAACTAATTTACGAGAGAGTTTGTGAAGGAAATCTTGTCTAGTATTTGCTATCTTTTCATGAACTCTGGCTACTCTTTTAATCTGCTTTCTACGATTGCTTGAGCAACTGACCGCTTTGATATAGTGGCGAGTCAGTCTAAACTGATGATAGCCTGTTTAAGGCTTGTACTATAGTTCAGTATATACAGTTGCAAATGAAAGAACCAGTTCTTGATTCCCAGCGTAATGATGAAAAGGTGGAAATATCGATCCACCTTGATTCAGACTTGTTGAGTCAGTTAAAGCATTTAACCAACGATCCAAGCAAAGTGATTGAAGCAGCGATTCGGCAATGGTTGAAAGGAGGAGTTAACCAAAGAGATGACGAATTGACTCGCACCATAAACAGAACGCCAGTACCGCCGCGTGGTGAGTGGAATGATTAATACACAATGTCGGCTAGGGAAAAAAATTTGGCTTTCTGACGTGAAAGATATAAACTCGAATTAGTGATGGTAAAATAACCGGAACTAATTCGCTAAAGCGATACGCACTAGGCGAACGCTAGCAAGCGATACGGCTACGCCACGCTAAGGCGATCGAACAGGGTGCTATTGACGAGATGACCTGAGTTGAAATTTACAAAAATTGTGACCGACTCCAATGAGCGTGCCTATTGAACTACAGAATTGGCAAAAAGGGTCTTACGGTAAATCAGATTCCGCTTGGACAAGCCATGCGAGCGGTTTACAGGGATTAGGATCAGATTTAGTATACGTTCAAGAAGCTACAGGCCAATACATTACCTTTTATTGGCAACAAGCAGAACGATATGAAGTAAATGCAGAAGCGATCGTCAATAGCTGCCTAAATGAAAAATTTGGCCCAGTAGCAGCCGCGCCCTACCTAGAAAGAATTCAACAAATCCTAGAACATCAGCTACCAGAACGTTTCTGTTGTGAGTTTCAGTACCAAGAGCATAAATTTAAGTTTGATTTAATAATTAGTCCCATATTAGTAGCGGATGGCGCTGCCAGTAGAGTATTAGTTATGGGTAGGCAACTGGAAGAAGAAGCTGCCTGTGCCTCACAGACAATGCCTAGTAAAACCAAAGCATCAGCATTACATTGGGGACAACATTACAAAAAACTGATTAGAAAAATCTCCCGTCACATTCGCCGGACTTTAGATTTAGATACGATTTGGCAAAGAACAGTAGATGATTTAGGCAAAGGACTAGATGTAAGTCGCTGTATAATTTGCGCCTACAAAAGCGATGTGATGGAAGCTGCAGTTAAGGCAGAATATCGCTCAGAATCAGTCAATTCCTTACTGGGGCAAAAAATTAAAATTTCGGAATCAGCTTATCTGACTGAGGTGATAGAGTCCCTAGAACCAAAAATAGAACAAGGGTGGAATACTCCAGAACAGCCAGAATCCAAGTTAGCAGTGGCAACTTTCTACCAAGATAAACCAAACGGTTTGATCGTACTTTACGACTATAAAGAAAATCGCCAGTGGACTATTGATGAAATAGAACTAATGCGGGAGTTGGCGGATTTGGTGGGGAGTGCGATCGCTCATGCTACCCTATACCATGAACTAGAACAAGCCCGACAACAAGCCGAAGAAGCCTCCCGGTTAAAAAGTGAATTTCTTGCCAATACATCCCACGAACTGCGAACACCCTTAAACGGGATGTTAGGTTTCCTGAAATTAATTTTAGAAGGCATGACCGATGATCCAGAAGAACAAATGGAGTTCATCCAAGAAGCCTATCGTTCAGCCTTGCACCTACTCAGCGTTATTAACGACATTTTAGACATTGCCAAAATTGAAGCTGGCAAAATGGAATTAGAGCTAGGGCCAGTAGATTTGGAAGAGTTATTTAGCAACGTCGAAGACTTTACCAAAACTCAGGCACAACAGAAAAATCTGAGCTTCCGCATTCAAAAACCAGCCACCAGAGACAAAATTATCCTCAATGGTAACTACCAAAGATTATTACAAGTATTGTTGAACTTGGTAGGGAATGCGATTAAATTTACCCACGAAGGCGGAGTAATGATTAGCGCCGAAGTGCAGAAGAAAAAATCGACCAACAATCAAGAAGTTCCGGGAATGGCGATCGTCCGTGTCGTAGATACAGGAATTGGCGTATCCTTGGAAAAACAAGGTAGACTCTTCCAATCCTTCAGCCAAGTCAACGGCGGACATAATCGACAATACGGCGGAACTGGACTAGGACTTTACATCTCCCAAAAACTCATCGAAGCAATGAAGGGCGAGGTAGAATTTTACAGCATGGGCGAAGGACTCGGCTCAACCGTCACCTTCACAGTGCCATTGTATCAAGACCCAGTACTTACTTCTAATCAGTAGAGACTGGGGACTGGGAAAGTTTTGAGTTTCTCGTAAGGAGAGTTTTGAGTTAAACAGAAAGTCTGAAATTAAATAATTTCTCCTTGTCTCCTTGTCTCCTTGTCCCAAGTCTCCAGTCCCCAATACCCTTTAAACTAAGAAAGAGTAAAGATCTTCTCAAGGAGCAGTTCCGTGACTGAGCAAAAGAGTGCTAAGGAGCTATTTCGTAGTGCTTACGAAAACCGTTACACTTGGGACACCGAATTTCCCGGCTTCAGTGCTGATATTGAACTTAAGCAGGGAGACGAAGTTTACACTGGGAAAGTGTGGGTTAAGCGTGACATGAGTGTAGAAGTTAGCGGTGTAGAAGACGAACAAGTAAAGGAAAGCATCTATACTCAGATGCGGGATGTGATTACTCACCGCAAACGGGGCAACTTTGAACAAGCGCATGGCAAAAACGAGTTTAGCTTGGGCGAAACTGACTCTAATGGCGCAATGGAAATTTTGGTCAAAGGTGATGCGATGGGATCTAATTATAAGATTCGCGGCACAGAAATTTGCCAAGTTAGTCGCGTTATGGGTAGAGTTGCCTTTACCATTGATACTCATGAAAGTGTGAATACTGGCGAAGGTTACATTGCCTCTCGCTATGATGCCATTTTCCGCAATCCTCAAACAGGTGAAGTTACCAATGAGTTGGAATTTGAGGATGAGTACGAAAAAATTGGCAATTACTACATAATGACTCATCAGGTAGTGCGTTCCAATGAACAAGGAAAACAAACAACTACCGAGTTTAAGTATTCCAACGTTAAGTTATTGGAACCAGCTGTAGTTTAAAGGGACTGGGGACTAGGGACTGGGGACTAGGGAATTTTAGATTTTCGATTAATGTTCTCTATCTCCCCTTGTCCCCTGGTACCCAGTACCCAGTACCCAGTCCCCGAAAAGTTTGTTAAGGTTTTTATCAAGAAAAGATCTAGGATGAAAATATCCACAAAAGCACTTACTAACCTGCTCTAGCAAACGAGGTCTTAACCAATGGAAACAATGGAACTAACATTAGATAACGTTGAAACCGTTTTAGATGAATTACGCCCTTACTTAATGGCTGATGGTGGTAACGTAGAAGTAGTTGAATTGGATGGCCCTGTTGTGAAATTGCGGCTACAAGGTGCTTGCGGTTCTTGCCCTAGTTCGACTATGACTCTGAGAATGGGAATTGAACGGAAACTGCGGGAAATGATCCCCGAAATTGCAGAAGTCGAACAAGTTCTCTAAAGGTAATTTGATAATCATAAGCTGTGACGCATTTAAAAGTCATATTGTAGGGTGGGTCGGATTTAGATATTTTCCTTTCTATATAAGGCTTTACCGTCTGACGCACCCTACTCGTTAATAAATGATTTAAATGCTCCACAGCTTACTCTGGCAACTCTAGAAGTAAAAGGCAATCATTTAAGTCTTTGCATCGATGATTGCCTTTTTATTTTCAGTGCTGTTGATGAAGTACCGTTGAAAGCGTGACTAAAAGCTTATGCCCCATCCTTTATATGTTGCCTTTATTTGGCATCAACACCAACCTTTGTACAAAAGTAGGGTTAAGGGAGAGTTTCTGGAAACAGGTGATCCGACTTTTTCTGCTTCTGTTTCTTTAGCTTCTGAGTACCGTTTACCTTGGGTACGTTTGCATGGTACTAAGGATTATTTGGATTTAGTGTTGTTGTTGGAACGTTATCCGAAGCTGCGACAAACGGTTAATTTGGTTCCTTCTTTGATTCTGCAATTAGAAGATTATATTGCGGGAGTAGCTTTCGATCCCTACCTAGCTGTAGCTTTGTCGCCTGTAGAAAGTCTGACGGAACAACAGCGATTATTTATTATTGAGCATTTCTTTGATGCCAATCACCACACTTTAATCGATCCTAATCCTCGTTATAGCGAACTTTATGAGCAACGTCAGGAGGAAGGACGGGCGTGGTGTAAGGAAAATTGGCAAGCGCAAGATTACAGCGATTTGTTAGCTTGGCATAATTTAGCTTGGTTCGATCCTTTGTTTTGGGACGATCGAGAAATTGCTCATTGGTTGGAAAAGGGTCGGAATTTTAGTTTAGCCGATCGCCAAAACATTTACGCCAAACAACAAGAAATTATGAGTCGCATCGTTCCGCAACACCGGAAGATGCAGGAAACTGGACAATTAGAAGTAATTACTTCGCCTTATACTCACCCAATTTTGCCATTGTTAGCGGATAGTGATGTGGGTAAAATTGCAGTTCCTAACATGAATTTGCCGCAAAATCGCTTTCAATGGGAGGAAGATATTCCCCGACATTTGGAAAAAGCTTGGGAAATTTATGAGGAATGTTTCGGTTGTGAACCTCGCGGTTTGTGGCCTTCGGAACAAGCGGTTAGTCCGCAAATTTTGCCTTATATTGTTAAACAAGGGTTTAAGTGGATTTGTTCGGATGAGGCGGTTTTAGGTTGGTCGATCGATCATTTCTTCCACAGAGATGGATCGGGAAATGTTAGCGAACCTGAGTTACTTTATCAACCTTATCGATTAGAAACTCCAGCCGGAGATTTGTCAATTGTTTTCCGCGATCACCGTTTGTCGGATTTAATTGGTTTTACTTACGGGGCGATGGATGCGAAGAAAGCGGCGGCTGATTTGGTGGGGCATTTAGAAGCAATTTCTCGCATTTTAAAACATCGCCAAACTGATGATACGACAACTTTAGAAAATCCTTGGTTAGTAACAATTGCCTTAGATGGGGAAAACTGTTGGGAACATTATGATTTAGATGGTAAACCTTTCTTAGAAGCATTGTATCAAACCCTCAGCGATCATCGAGAAATTGAATTAGTTACTGTTTCGGAATACTTGGAAAAATTCCCCGCTACCGCCACTCTTCCCGCTGATAAATTACACACAGGTTCTTGGGTTGATGGTAATTTAACTACTTGGGTAGGAGATCCGGTAAAAAATAAGGCGTGGGATTTATTAACTGATGCGAGAAAGTTTTTAGCAAGTCGTCCCGAAGCAACACCGGAAACTAACCCAGAAGCTTGGGAAGCTTTGTATGCGGCGGAAGGTTCAGATTGGTTTTGGTGGTTTGGCGAAGGACATTCTTCTAACCAAGATGCAATTTTTGACAAGTTATTTCGGGAACATTTGTGTGCAATTTATCAGGCTTTAAATGCACCTATTCCTGATAAGTTGCTCAAACCTTTAGAAATTCATGAAGCGAGAGGAGATCATCGCCCAGAAAGTTTTATTCACCCGGTAATTGATGGGATTGGTGATGAGCAAGATTGGGATAAAGCGGGGAGAATAGAAATCGGTGGTGCCAGGGGAACTATGCACCAAAGCAGCACTGTACAAAGACTTTGGTATGGTGTGGATCACTTGAATTTCTATTTGCGGTTAGATTTGAAAACCGGAATTTTGCCCGGAAAAGGTTGTCCACCGGAGTTGAATTTGTTGTGGTTTTATCCCGATCGCGAAATGTCCAACAGTCCCGTTCCCTTGCGAAACTTACCCGATGAAGCACCATTAAATTATCTGTTTCATCATCATTTAGGGGTGAATTTGCTTACCATGAGTACGCGATTTCAAGAAGCAGGAGAACATTATCAATGGCATCCCCGCTTTAGTCGGGCGCAAGTGGCATTTGAGCAATGTTTAGAAATAGCAGTACCTTGGGCAGATTTGCAAATTGAACCGGATTATCCTTTGCGATTGACGATCGTTTTGTCCGATAATGAACGTTATTGCAGTTATCTGCCAGAGAATGCTTTGATTGCGATCGAAGTACCATAATGTACGTTAAGGTACGTTGTTGCGCTGGATTCGCTCTTATCCCATAATGTACGTTGTTGCGCTGGATTCGCTCTTATCCCAGTTATAATTAAAGCGCTAAAGCGCAACAACATACTTTTAAAGCGCTAAAGCGCAACAACATACTTGAATTAATAAAAAATGACAACAATCTGGGAATTAGATTTTTATTCGCGTCCAATTTTGGATGAAAACAAGAAAAAAGTTTGGGAAGTTTTGATTTGTGAAAGTTCCTTAAATGTCAACGATTCTGGAGAGGAAATATTTCGCTATTCCCAGTTTTGTTCTAATCAAGAAGTGAATTCGGTTTGGTTGGGAAATGCCATCAAAGAAGCAATGGCAAAATCAGGGCAAACACCCCAAAAAATTCGCTTCTTCCGCACCCAAATGAATAACATGATTAGCAAAGCTGGCAAAGATTTGGGGATTACCTCTGCGCTGAGTCGTCGCACTTGGAATCTCAATCAATGGATAGCAGAAAGAATGCGGGAAGTTTACCCAAATCAACCGGGATATACGCCTGCGGGTGCTAATCCTTCGGTGTTAATGCCAAATGGGGAACCTCGCAATTTGCCCGAAGCTTTGTTAGCAGAAAAATGGGCTTTTGTGAGTTTAGAAGCAGCGGCTTTTGCCGAAATGCCAGAATGGGAAATTGGATTTCAGGAAGCTTTTCCGTTAAAAAATTGCGGAGTAAATCCTGATACCAGTATTCCAGGGATGATCTTTTTTTCATCAAGGGCTTTGCCTTTAGCTGCTTGGATGTCTGGGTTAGAATTGGCTAGTCTGAAATTTGAATCACCTCCCCTAGCAAATCTGTTATTAGAAACTGGGGTAAATGATAGCTGGATTCTTGCTAATATTAAGGATTCATCTACAATCGCAGAAGCCCAAGGCTTTGAACAAGCAAAACAAAAAGCCAACGGCGTGCATTTTTTAGCAGTTCAGACTGATCCCCAAGCAGAATCCTTCGCAGGTTTTTGGTTATTGCAAGATGTGAGCCCAAATTAAAGTAATTTAGAATTTAGGTTTTAAATTCAATTTAGAATCTAAATTCTAATAAAAAAATTTGCTTGCTTGTATGGGTTCGGAAATTTGGCAGTCAGAGGCACTAGCAGAACAATTGCTGGAACTAGCAGCAAAAGCCGGAGCAGAAGCAGCTGAGGTTTATCAGTCGCGATCGCTCTCTAGACCAGTATTTTTTGAGGCTAATCGTCTTAAACAGTTGGAAATAGCTCAATCTGAAGGTACAGCGCTGCGACTGTGGAAAAATGGTCGTCCCGGTTTAGCGGTGGCTTACGGTACAGTGGAACCAGCGGCTTTAGTGGAAAGAGCGATCGCGCTTTCTGTGCTTAATCACCCAGAACCCATAGAACTAATCAGCGGTTCCAAGCAAACCTACCCAGATGAAGGTAGCACAGTTGAGGTAGAACAGTTAGTCAAGTGGGGCAAAGAAGCGATCGCCCACATCCGCGACTCTTATCCAGAAGTGCTGGTAAGTAGCGAGTGGGAATGCGAAGTCGAAAGCACCCGCTTAATCAACTCCAAAGGACTTGACTGTTCCCACACAGATACCACCCTCAGTTGTTACTTAGCTGCTGAATGGATCAGAGGGGATGATTTCTTAAGCGTTTCCGATGGTCAAACTCAGCGTAACACTCTCACTCCCGAATCATTAGCCCAACAAATCATCGAACGGTTGGAATGGGCACAAGAAAATGTCGCCCCACCCACAGGTCGAATACCTGTATTATTTACCGCTAAAGCTGCTGATATGCTTTGGGGAACAGTTTCTGCGGCTTTAAATGGTAAGCGAGTTTTAGAAGCTGCATCTCCTTGGAGCGATCGACTTTGCCAACCCGTCACCCACAACAGTATCACCCTTTACCAACAACCAGATATCGGCCCTTTTAGCTGTCCCTTTGACGACGAAGGTACAATCACCCACCCCTTAACTTTCATCAAAGATGGCATCCTGCAACTGTTTTACACCGATCGAACCACAGGTCGCCATCTCGGTGCCGATACCACCGGAAACGGCTTTCGTCCAGGTTTAGGCAGCTACCCCACCCCCAGCTTATATAACCTCCTGATCAAACCCGGAACTGGAACAATGCTCGACTTAATTCAAATGATGGAAGATGGCTTAATCGTAGACCAAATGTTAGGCGGTAGCGCTGGCATTTCTGGCGAGTTTTCCATCAACGTCGAACTCGGTTATCGGGTAAAACGAGGCAAAGTAATCGGTCGCGTCAAAGATACAATGGTGGCAGGCAACGTCTACACCGCACTAAAACAAGTAGTCGCGTTAGGTGGCGATGCCGAGTGGAACGGTTACTGCTACACTCCTTCCATAATTGTCGAAGGATTATCTGTTACTGGTAAAAGTTAGCAGCATTTAAAGATAAAGTAATAATAATGAAGGATCTAAACTTCATTACTTTTACTTATAGCTGTGATTCTTTATCCTCAAACCAATGCGTCAATTATTACGACCAACGAGACGCTTAGCAATCATCGAAGCTTCCTTAATTGGATTAGTTGCCGCCTTAGCATCAGTCCTACTTAAAGTTAGCTCAGGATGGCTTGGGGGATGGCGAGTCAGCATTTCATATTACTTATCCCCTTGGATTGCTTTGCCTGCAATTGGTTTTTGTTTCGGATTTTTAGCTGGCTTTTTAGTCGAAAGATTCGCCCCTGAAGCCTCTGGTTCCGGGATTCCCCAAGTTAAAGCTGCCCTCGCCGGGTTTCCCATGTCTTTATCATGGCGTGTAGCTTTTGTCAAGCTTTTAGGCAACATTCTCGCTCTAGGTTCTGGGATGACTGTAGGGCGACAGGGGCCGACAGTGCAAGTAGGCGCAGCTTTAGCCGCCCAGATGAGTAAATGGGTACCCACATCTCCCGAACATAGAAAACAATTAATTGCTTGTGGTGCTGGTGCAGGTTTAGCTGCTGCTTTCAATGCCCCTCTAGCGGGGGTTTTGTTTGTCGTGGAAGAACTTTTGCACGATGTCTCAGGTTTTACTTTGGGAACAGCAATCCTCGCGTCTTTTATCGGTGGTGTAGTGTCGCGACTTTTGGGGGGTGGAAGTTTAGAATTAACAACGGAGTTAGTCGCCAGTAAAAGCACTTTTTCCTTCCCAGAGATTCCCAGTTTCTTATTTTTAGGTGTTTTGGCAGGGGTATTTTCTGCGCTATTTTGTCAAGGAATTTTCTGGGCTTTGAGGTTTTGGCGTTATAAATTAAAGTTAAGTTTACCTTGGCGCATTGGCATCGCTGGTTTAATTTCTGGATTAGTAATCGCGATGTTACCAATTTATTTCCGGGATAACTCTGGATTGCGGGAGTTTGTATTAACTGGTAACGCTGATTGGTCTATTGCTACTAAAGTATTTTTAGCGCATTTTATATTAACTATTATTGCCTTTAGTTCTGGAACTCCGGGAGGATTATTTGCACCATCGCTAATTTTGGGTTCTACTTTAGGTTATTTGATCGGGTTAGGAAGTCAATATTTTTTAGGATTTGGTACACCAACGACTTACGCCTTTGCAGGAATGGGGGCGTTTTTTAGTGCGGTTTCTAAAGTACCAATCACGGCTATTGTGATTGTGTTTGAAATGACGACTGATTTTAATTTGGTGTTACCTTTGATGATTGCGGCTTGTACTTCTTTTTGGGTGGCGGAAGTGTTGATGCCGCGATCGCTGTACGATCGCATATTAGAATGGAATGGGATTGATTTAGATAAATATAAGGAAACACCAAAACAAGGACTTTTAGAACAACTATCCGCCGAAGATGTCATGCAAAGACGGGTAGAAACTCTCACTAGTAAAATGACTTTAGATGAAGTTTTGCAAGCTTTTTCTAAATCTCATCATCGCGGTTTTCCTGTTGTCGATAATGGTAAATTAGTGGGGATTATTGCCCAAAGTGATTTATCAAAAATTGGTCAGCGATTGCTAGATTTTAATACGCCTTTAGATAAAATTATGACTCCTCAACCGATTTCTGTGGAGCCAAATACCTCGCTTGCAGATGTACTTTTCCTGCTAAATCGTTATGAATTAAGTCGTTTACCAGTGGTAGAAAGTCGCAGATTAGTAGGAATTATTACGAGGGCAGATATTATTCGGGCGGAAGCGGATCATTTAGTGGGAGTGCAAACAGGCCCACAACCAGAACCATCTTATATAGTTTACCAAACGCGATCGCCAAGTACAGGTAAAGGGCGTTTACTTGTGCCTTTAGCTAACCCCCAAACGGCACAATCATTATTACAAATAGCAGCGGCAATTGCACGCGATCGCAATTATGAATTAGACTGTTTACAAGTTATTCTTGCCCCCCGTCATACCGCCCCTTCAGAAGCAGAAGTCAGAACTACAAAAAGCCGTCGTTTGCTGCGTCAAGCAGAAATGATAGCGAAAAAATGGGATATTCCTGTGCATACTCAAATTCGCGTTGCCCACGACCCAGCACAGGCAATTTTAGAAACAATTAAAACTGAACATATAGATTTAATTGTTATGGGTTGGAATCCTACTCCGCCCACTAGAGGTCGCATTTTTGGTCATGTAGTTGACACTGTAATTCGCCAAGCTTCTTGTGAAACGATAGTCGTAAAATTAGGTCATTCTACCTCTGTTAATGGCTTTTTATCTTTTAATCAGAAAGTCGAATTAACCAAGGATCAACTAACATTTAATCGTTGGTTATTACCCACAGCAGGCGGGCCAAATGCCCAAGAAGCAATTGAGCTTTTACCAGCTTTGTGTAAACTATCCAATGATTGCGAAGTGAGAATAACTCAGGTATTTTCTAAATCGAAATCTTTACCTGATACTAAAGGTTTAGAAAAAGCCGCTAAGTTCCTTTCTCATCGAATTAATCATCCGGTAATTACTATACCTGTGTGTGCTGCTTCTGTACCAGATGCGGTGATTGATATTGCTTGTAAAGATCAATGTGATGCGATTATTTTAGGGGCGAGTCGGGATGGGTTATTGCAACAAGTGATTAAGGGGAATATTCCAGAAGCGATCGCTCGTGGTTGTGATTGTACCGTAATTTTAGTGCGTGGTGTTTAAGATAAGAATCGGCGGTTGAAACCGTGTCTACACAAACAAAGTCCACCTGCGGGGACTAGATCAAATATTGTGCCATGCTTGGTAAAAAGCTGGGTCAGTTCTACTAACACTGCTAATACTTTGGAATTACCTGGATCGATCTTTTCTAATCGATAAGCTGCTTCTAATCGAGTGGATTCATCCTGGGTTGATTCAATGAGTTTTATTAACCTAGCGATCGCTATAGTTCGATCTGTCAATATCAAAAACGTTTATTAATTGCTTTTGTGTATGAAAGTGAGAGGGATTTCATTGCATCAGATAGGGTTTCATCTTTCAGATAAACCAAAAAATGATAATGATTCGGCATTAAACAGTAAGCAACAATATCTACTACATTGGCGATCAAATGTTCTTTTAGCAAGCGGAGAAAATAAATATAGTTCTCACGCTCAAAGAAAATCTCTTGGTGATTGTTACCCCGATTGTAGACATGGTAAAAGTTCCCTATTTGCAGGGGAATCCGTCTTTGCGGTATATGATTTGAATAGTAGATGTTGCCTTTATTATTCCTTCATATCCGCTCAAGCACATTAGTAGATTCCCGCAGATCCCCGACTTCTTCAAGAAGTCGGGGATCTGTAATTACCCAAACTTAAGTTAAGCACAACCCTTTACTCTGTAATTTTTGTTCAATTAGTTGCATATCTTCAATAGTTTCCCCGGCAACTATCCCATAAATTTCGGTGTAAATTTTGCCGTACTTCACTTTTTCTAAAGCGGATAATATCAGAAAGTCTTTGCGTTCTAATTCTGATTTTAAAGTTGCACAAATAGAATCTAATGTGCCATTCATGCAGTAATCACTGGAATATTTTGCTACTTGCTTTCCTAAGTTTAATAATGTGTGACGTTGTAAACATAAAGGAGTTGAACCGTTAACGCGAAAATTAGCATCGATCGCGTGCAGTTCTCCATTTTTATCTTCTAAGACATCACAACCAATGACACCAAAATAACCTTGTTGATGGGCGTAATTAGCGATCGCAGAAATCATCTCAAAAAACTTAGTTATATCGGTTTCTTCATAGCGAATTAACCCGCCTAAATATTTACCATCTGGAGTCACCAACTGTCCAGTCACACCAATTAAAGAAACTTCTCCCGCCTTGTTAACATAAAATTGCACGCAGTAATTTTCAATCTCATCTTTGACAAACTCCGAAACAATAATTGTATCCACTAGATTGATATCTAGATATTTTCCCACCTCTAGCAAACAATATCCTAAATCACTAGGATTTTTAATAATATAAGTTCCCTCGCCTGAGAGTCCGTGAGATGTTTTAATTAAGTAGGGAAACTCTTGGGATAACTCAATATCATCGAGGCTAATTTCCCGCAAATTGTAACTTTTATATTTGGGACAATTTACGCCTAATTCAGCTAAACTAGCTTTACTTAATAGACGATAGTGAGTATCAGGATTGACGGCGTGTTTTTCAGGAACTAATCCATCAAAGGGGAAGAGGGTGAGGATTTTGTGGAAGCGATCGCTTTGATTCAAGTAATCTAAATAAACCGATCGCTGTATCACTTCGATATTTTCATATTGAAAACCAAAATGTTCTCGCCAATAATCAACTAATATATTCCTTGGTTGTCTAACAGTAATTCCCGCCATCTTATCGCCCAATACAGCTAGATTTTTCCAAGGTTCTTTCTGGGAAATTTTATCATAAGAAGTTTTCGTAGATTCATCGCTACCATCTTGAATGTAATATTTTTTCGTGTTGGGGTAAGTAGCCCAACTAGCAGTTGCCGGGTAATGTAAAATAAAGGCATAATCACCATCGGTAATGTCTGCGGCAAACAGGTCAGAAAAAGAATTACCCTGAAAGTACTGAAAATCTAATTTTTGAGTCATAAATAATACCTAAATTTCCCGGAAATTTGAAAAGCGACACCATAATGATAATTAGCCGAATAGACATTTTTTCTCTAGCTTTTAGTAGATTTTTTCGGCTGAAGGGGAGATATTAGGTTTTCCGTGATATTAATAGCGAAGCTTTGTCTGTTTCCCCCCAATGTATGGGGGGTTAGTTCGGATCTAAGCGACAATCTATGTAACTAGCAAGTTGAGTTATTCGCCATAACTTCCACCAGTAATTTTGCCGCGAAAGACGACATACTGATAGATGTTATAAAACAACATCACCGGAATTAAAGCCCCGATAAAAATGATCATCACAACTAAAGAACTGGGGTCAGCAGATGCTTCGTAAATGGTAATTTCTGTCGGAATGATGTAAGGAAAAACTACCAAAGCCAAGCCGATAAAAGTCAACAAGAAAAGGAGAATTGTCCAAAGGATTGGCGATCGCTCTTCCTTCCGCCCCAAACTTCTCAGCAATAAACCAATTAACAGAACTCCCAAAATGGGGATTAAGGAAAAGATGTAAATTTGTGGTTTTTGGAACAAACGTTCTCTGGCGTATTCGTAAAATATGGGAGTTGCGATCGTAATTAAAATTGCCCCTATCAAAGTTGTAATTGCCGCAATTGTAGCAGTTTTATAATGAGTTGTTTGCAATTCTCCAGTGGTTTTCCAAATCAGATAAGTTGAACCAATCAAAACATAACCTTGAATCAAAGTCAAAGCGACTAATACTGATTGCCAAGTTAACCAATCCCAAGTCCCACCAATAAAATGACCCGCTGCATCTACTTTAATTCCAGCTAACACACCACCAAGGGAAAAACCTTGACCAAGTGCAGCTAAAAAACTGCCAGCACCAAAGGCATAATTCCAAACTAATTTGCGTGTTGCTTGTTCGCGAAATTCAAACGCCACCGCCCGAAAAATAAAGCCAAAAACCATCAGCAAAATTGGAATATATAGGGCGTTGAGAATCGTGCCATAAGCGAGGGGAAATGCACCAAAAAGACCGCCACCCATGAGAACTAACCAAGTTTCGTTAGCATCCCAAATGTTGCTTAAACTGGTCATTAAAATGCTACGCCGTTCTTCGGAAGAAGCGGTGACAGATAGGATTCCCACCCCTAAATCAAAGCCATCTAACATGACATAAAGGAAGAGGAATAATGCTAATATTCCAAACCAAACTTGTGGGAGAAAATAACTGAGAGTTTCCATTTTTTACTCCGGTTTTGCAGTGAGTCATAATATCATGTAGAGACGTTATATATAACGTCTCTACAAATTTTTTTGAACCGCTCTAGACACAGAGGACACTCCAGAGAAGAAGAGGAGAATTGCTATATTTCATCTGTGTTTATCTGTGTTTATCTGTGGATATCTGTGGTTAAAAAAATCTATTGTTGTGCTTCTACAGGGCGTTCATCGGGAACAAATTCTCCGGGTGTTGTTTCGATCGCAGGACGAGTAACTTCTACTCCGGGAATTGGCAAATCTAATCTTGGCCCTCGGCGGATAATGCGACTACCAAAATACAAAACAGCGAAGAACAAAACGCTGTAAACTACAGCAAAACCAGTCAAAGAAGTTAATACATTGCTAGGAGGAAGATTGGAAACAGAATCAACGGTGCGAATTTGTCCGTAAAGTGTCCAAGGTTGTCTACCCACACAACGCACAATCCAACCAGATTCTACGGCAATATATCCCAAAGGTGCAGATAAAATCCAAGCACCCATTAACCATTTTTGTTTGGCTATGTTTTCTGGTGAAAGTTTACCCAACAACCAATACAAAGTGGTAATTAACATTAATCCTGCTAGGAAAAATCCAATTCCCACCATTGCGCGGAAGGCATAATAAATTAGACCAATTAAATGAGGACGATCTTCTGGTTGCCATTCCTTCAAACCTTTAACAGGTGCGGAGAGATTTTGTTTCAATTCCAAAATGTAACCCAAGGCATTGGGAATGGCAATTTCCCAATCATTTTTTTCGGCTTTTTCATTAGGAATTGCCAAAAAACTCCAATCAGCAGGTTGTCCAGCAGGTACAGTTTCCCACTGTGCTTCCATTGCGGCTAATTTTGATGGTTGATAGTGGAGAACTTGTTCGCCGCTTAAGTGTCCGAAGTAAATTTGTAGGGGTGCAACAGCGATCGCAGAGAATAAAGCAATCTTAAAAGCTATGCTAAAAAAAGCAGGTTGCCGATTATTGAAAATGTACCAAGCACTAATTCCCCCAATTACAAACAGCGAAGTTTCTAAAGTTCCCAAAAACATATGAGAAACACTTACTGCTGCAAAAGGATTTAAAATTGCCTGAAAGTAATCACTGACAATAAATTTGCCATTGACTAATTCTCCACCTGAAGGTGTTTGCATCCAAGAACTAGCAGTCAAAATCCAAACGGTAGAAAGGTTCGCACCAACTGCAACCAAAATTGTAGATAAAAAATGAATGACAGGATTGACTCTTTCCCAACCAAACACCATAATTCCTAAAAAAGCCGCTTCCAGCATAAACGCCCAAGAAGCCTCAAAACCAATTACACTGCCGAAAAAATTACCTACAGCTTCCGAAAAAGGTGCCCAGTTCGTCCCAAACTGAAATTCCATCGGAATTCCTGTGGCGACACCAATGCCAAAATTCAGAATGTAGAGCTTTGACCAAAAACGGGCATGGTAGTAGTAGTCAGGGTTGCGAGTTTTCAGCCACAGTCCCTCGACAACGACCAAGTATATCACCATGCCTGTAGACAGCACAGGCCAGAGCATGTGGAAAATTGCCGTCAGCGCAAACTGGGCGCGTGATAATGCAACGGTATTCGAGAAAAATTCCATCAATAGCTCCCTATTCAGTCGCTAACTTTGAGGGTTGTTACTCTGAATAGGATAGTTAACTTCTGATACTTGTCGTTACATTTCTTAATAAAATCTTAAGAAGGGGACTGGGAGAAGTTTTGAGTTGTAGGGGCAATTCATGAATTGCTCCTACAGAGTTTTGAGTTAAAGAGAAAGTTTTGAGTTAAATAATTTCCCAAGAGTCCCAAGAGTCCCAAGAGTCCCAAGAGTCACCTTGTCCCCTTGTCTCTACTTCCCCATGTGCAAGCGAATAAATTCAACTATTTTGGGTAGTCCTTCTTGGGTTTTTAAATTGGTGAAGACAAAAGGTTTATCGCCGCGCATTTTTTTGGCATCGCGTTCCATTACTCCTAAGTCTGCGCCTACCATTGGGGCGAGGTCAATTTTGTTAATTACCATTAAGTCAGATTTGGTAATTCCGGGGCCACCTTTGCGGGGAATTTTATCACCTGCGGCGACATCAATAACGTAAATTGTTAAGTCTACTAATTCGGGACTAAAGGTGGAGGCTAAGTTGTCACCGCCGCTTTCGACAAAGATTAAATCTAGGTTAGTAAATTTTTGTTCCAGTTGTTCGATCGCCACCAGATTAATCGAAGCATCTTCGCGAATAGCAGTGTGGGGACAACCACCTGTTTCTACGCCTAAAATGCGATCGCGCTCTAAAGCTTGAGAACGCACTAAAAACTGAGCATCTTCCTGAGTATAAATATCATTTGTCACTACAGCAATGCTGTAATTTTCTCGCAAATTTTTACACAAAGCATCAACCAAAGCAGTTTTTCCTGACCCCACAGGGCCAGCAATTCCCACACGAAATACACTCATATTTATTTACTCAACTAAGCTTTTAGGCATTTAATTCACATATTTGGGAAATTTCGGAAAAACACTCAAACCTTCTCCCTGCGTCCTGTCCACCCTGCACCCTTGCTTTTTTGCTGCCTCAACAAGCACTTAAATAACTAACAGCTTACTGTTCGGGAGTGAAAGTAACTTGTGCTACTTGACCTGGTTCTCCGAGAGCTTTTGCTTCTTGGTTATTCACAGAAACTAACACGCCACCCGCATTACCCGCTCGAATGACAATTCTTTCTTTAGCAGTCCAAGATTGTTGTGTTCCCTTAGATATAACTCCCTCAAATTCCACTTTGCCATCAACAGTTACTCGCATCCATGAATCATCTTGAAATTGGGCGCTTACTTGAATAGGTGTGTTGGGCGCAGTGTTTTCTGGTGTTGCGGCAACTGGTTGCGCTGGAGTCGGAGATGGTGTAGAAATGGTAGGCGAATCAGGATTACTTTTGGGGGTGACTGGTGCTAAAGTGTTTTCTACTTGTTTTTGTTCGACAGTTGATGATGGTTTATTGTGGACAACAGATGGCGATGTTTGCGGACGATTTAGTAAGTATAAAATTCCCGCCACTGCTATTAGTGTTACTGACAAAATGTAAGGTAAGTAGGGAATAGAAGGGATGGAAAATTCTTCGGGTAAGGAGGGTAGGGAAAATTTTTCGGTAGAGGTAGCCGAATCTTCCTTGGCGCTTTCAGCATCATTATTCACATCATACTTTTTCCCGCCGATTACTTCCGCATCTAATAATTGATCGCTCAAGTTTATTGGTGCTAATTCTATGGGAAAAGTCATGGCTAAAGCGTTACCATCTAAGTCCAGAAAATCTGCATATCGCCGGATAAACCCTTGGATATAAACTGGTTCAGGTAAACTCTCCTGTTTTCCTTCTTCTAGCGCCTTTAACAGACTGGCGCGAATGTATGTATTGGCAGCCACTTCGTCTAAAGAAATTGACTGCTCTTTTCTTAATCTGCGGAGATAGCTTCCTATTTCTCTGAGTTTTTCTCCTTGCTCAGTAGTTAAAATGTTCACTTTGTTACCCTAAGATATGAACTATAGTTGAGATCTTCAATAAAAGATACCATATCATCTGACTTGGCAAAGCGGTAAAAGATTCATGTTGTCAAAATTTGTGTTCCCTCTTCCCCCGACATTAAATGAAATTATTGGCACTGCCAGAAGCAATGTTTATGCCAGTGCCAAAGAAAAGCGGGCTTGGACAAATAGAATTGCTGTAGAATGTTTTGGTCGGAAGCAGTTTCCTGACCGAGTTTGGGTTGAGTTTATCTGGAAAATTAAAAATTTTCGCCGCGATCCTGATAATATTTCTGCGGCGGCTAAATTTGTTATGGATGGATTAGTGGAAGGCGGGATTATTCAAGATGATAGTTTAAAATTTATTATGTCTCCGGTGTTACATTGGTATGAAAAAGGTGAGGATTTAGTTCAAATTAATATTGCTGACCATCCGATTTGGAATGGTCGGATAATTGCTCTGGAAAATCCCCGATTTCAGGAAACTAAGCAGCAAGTTATTGCAGTTGCTCCCGAAGTATTGTTACCTGTAAAAAGTTCGGAAATTGCGGAAAAAGAAGAAGTATCTATTACGCCAATTGTTGGGGAAAGAATTCCCGAAATGCAGACGGTAACAGCAGTTGTTGAGGTGTTAGAAGAAGAGATTTCTTACTGGGGAGAGTTGTTAGAATTAGCCGATTTGATTAATCGGGAATATGAGCGATCGCTCACTACACCAGCCGCCGCCATGTTACACGCCAGAAATGCTGGAGAATGGTTGTTGCGAGCCCAGAGTTTACTACCTGAGTCAGAATGGTTAGCTTGGTTAAATGCAAATTGTCAGGTTTCGGAACAGTCGGCTAAAACTTATATGGCGATCGCCAAAAGTTGGCTCAGTGTCCAGAAGTCTTCTGTGCATTCACCCATTTAAGCAAGCAGGGGAACTCTCCGAGAGAATTAAAGGAATAATTCCTGATAGACAAATTAAGCAATTTAAATATAAAACAAACCTGAGTTTTTATTAGTGCTAGACAAAGTTATGTGTGTAAGTCTTGACAAATAGCAATTATTACTGAGTTTCTTTGAGATAACAAAATGATATGATTTCGGATGAATATCTGAACTAAGAGTGATTAAATCATGGCTCAAGTGCCCGTCTCTCCAGTGGTGCTAATAATTCTAGATGGCTGGGGATTTCGTGAAGAAACTGACGGCAACGCCATTGCTGTGGCAAAAACACCCGTGATGGATAGCCTGTGGGCAGCTTATCCCCACACCCTAATTAGTGCTTCTGGGAAAGCAGTGGGACTACCAGAAGGTCAAATGGGTAATTCGGAAGTGGGGCATCTGAACATTGGGGCTGGACGGGTAGTACCGCAAGAATTAGTTCGCATTTCTGATGCGGTGGAAGATGGTTCTTTGCTGAGAAATCCAGCTTTGGTACAAGTTTGTCAGGAAGTACAAAGTAGAGGAGGTAAGCTGCATTTAATGGGCTTGTGCTCCGATGGTGGCGTACATTCTCATATCAGCCATTTATTAGGACTGCTAGACCTGGCGAAAGTGCAAGGTGTATCTGAAGTTTGTGTTCATGCGATTACAGATGGTCGGGATACTAACCCGAAAGATGGTGTAGAAGTAATTCAACAAATTCAAAACCATATCGATCGCATTGGTATAGGACGCATTGTAACCATTTGCGGTCGTTACTACGCAATGGATCGGGATAAGCGTTGGGATCGAGTGCAAAAAGCCTACGATATGATGACCCAAGATGGTCAAGGTGATGGGCGGAGTGCTGTAGAAGTAATGCTCAATTCCTACGCCGCTGACCTAACTGATGAATTCGTCCTCCCAACTCGCGTTGCTCCGGGAGCGGTAGAATCTGGAGATGGTATCATCTTCTTTAACTTCCGTCCTGACAGAGCAAGGGAAATTACCAGCGCTTTTGTTAGTCAAGAGTTTAACGGTTTTCCCAGAGAACAAATAAAGCCCTTAAGTTATGCCACTTTTACGCAGTACGACCCAGAATTTCCGGTGTTGGTAGCGTTTGAACCGCAAAACTTGTCCAATTTGTTAGGGGAAGTAATTGCAAATCGTGGTTTAAAGCAGCTTCGCACGGCGGAAACGGAAAAATATGCCCACGTTACTTACTTCTTTAATGGTGGTTTAGAAGAACCATTAGCGGGTGAAGACCGGGAGTTGGTACAAAGTCCAATGGTAGCGACTTACGATCGCGCCCCCGCAATGTCCGCACAAGCTGTTACAGAAGTGGCGATCGGCGCAGTGGAAAAACGCATCTATTCTATGATCGTGATCAACTACGCTAACCCAGACATGGTGGGACATACCGGAAAAATGGAAGCAGCCATTACAGCTGTAGAAACGGTAGATAAATGTTTGGGAAAACTGCTGGAAAGCATTAGCAAAGCTGGTGGTACGGCGATTATTATTGCCGATCACGGTAATGCTGAATTGATGTATGACGAAAACGGCAATCCTTGGACTGCTCACACAACCAACCAAGTTCCCTTTATCCTAGTTGAAGGCGAAGGGTTGAAAATTCCCGGACATGGAACAGAAGTTCCCTTGCGCGAAGATGGTCGGTTATCAGATGTTGCACCGACAATTCTGGAAATCTTGAAGATCCCGCAACCCCCGGAAATGACAGGTCGATCGATGATCCTTCCGGCAGGGTATCAAATGAAAGCCAATCGCACCCCTGTCCGACTTTCCCTATAATTGGGTAATGGGCGATTTTAAATTCAAGATTTTGAATTGGCGATTCAATTTGCGATCGACAATTTCCAAGTCTAAAATTTGAGATTCGCTGCTCACCAATCACCCATTACCCATCATCAATCACCAATGACTGTTATTACTGTTTTAGAGGGAATTTGGGCTTTTTCCGCCCTAGCTTTGATTGTATTAGTGTTGCTGCATAGTCCCAAAGGAGATGGAATTGGGGCTATTGGTGGACAAGCGCAATTGTTTAGCAGCACCAAGAGTGCAGAAACCACTCTTAACCGTGTAACTTGGGCACTGACGATCGTTTTTATGGGTTTAACCATCGTTTTAAGCGCCAACTGGTTAGCCCCTCGTTAAAAAGGTGAACAGGATGCGTAAACTCTGGACTCTAGGTTTAGCAGTTTTTACCTGCATCCTCGTCTTCACCTTTGCAGTTTGGGGGGAAGAGAAACTACCACCGCTGCAACCTCATCCTTTACCGCCCGCTTTGGCGCAATGGCAAGATAGCAGCAAAAGTGGTGATTATTTCACGGAAATTAAGCCAACGCCAGCTGGTTATTTAGTTTGGTCACAATTTCCAATTAAAGTATTTGTGGAACCGGAAAAAAATTCTCAGGAAGTTTCTTTAAATAAAGTAGGGGCGGGTTTAGCAGATAATTTAGCGATCGCAGCCAAAGAATTAAAACAAAACCCGCCCGTACCAACAGCAAAAGAATTAACGAAATCCGCCCCTACAAAATGGGTAAATGCGGCATGGGAAGCTATTAAAGAATGGAATATTTATTTACCTTTAGAAGTTGTTGAAGATTCTAATATTGCGGATATTTTAATTTGGCGTTCTGCGCCAGCTTGGAAACCAATTTTCGATCGCAATACAGGAAGATTTCAGTTACCTCGCGCCCGTACTGCTGAAGCACGTTATGAATTTTATCGCCGTCAAACTGCCAAAGGCGAAACAGTTTTATCTCAAAGATTTACCATTCAAGTAAATCCCAATAAAGTAAGTGATTACATTTTACCAACTATGCGCCATGAACTCGGTCATGCGTTAGGTATTTGGGGTCACAGTCCTGTAGAAACCGATGCGTTATATTTTTCTCAAGTTCGCGATTCGCAGCCAATTTCTCAGAGAGATGTTAACACTTTGAAAAGGATTTATCAACAGCCTACTCGCTTAGGATGGAAATTGTAAAGGGATTGGGGATCGGGGATTAGGGATTGGGGAAGAGGATTAATATATTGCATAAAATCAGTTATCCCATCTGTGTTTATCTCTGGTGAAAAATCAGTCTAATTAAATAAGACCATTGGGAAATTTGCAGTTAAAGTGGAGTCAAACTCTGCGGCGTTATCAAGTAGACATTTTCAGGAGTAATATTAAAGAAGTTAAGCATGAACTATTAACGAGAATTGCCCAATCTGATTGAGCGTATGAGTCTTGGGGTTTTCCAATGAATGCCAAAATTTTACCTTACCTAGCAGCAGTTTCTACAGCAATATTGATATTAAGCGGAGTCTGGTTTTTGGCGAAAACTGAACAGAAGCAATACCGCCAAAGCCAGCGTATTGAGGTATTAAATAAACTCGATGCTGTGAGGGCAAAATTGGAAAATGCTTTGAATACCCAATTAGCAACAAAAAGTGGTTTAGCTGCTTATATATCAGTTAATCCTAATGTTACAGCGAGCGAATTTAATCAGATTGCTAGGGTAGTTTTAGAACAAGAAGATGTTTATTCGATTGGTGCAATTAAAGGTAGTGTAATTGCTTTTGGCTATCCACCGGAAGTAACTAAAAATATAGTTGGAACTGATTTAAAGAAAATTCCCGATCGCTGGCAAGCAATGCAGCGAGTAATTGATACTAAAAAAACTATGGTGACTGGCCCTGTTAAATTAATAGAAGGAGGTATAGGATTAATTAGTTATACTCCAGTTTTTGTAACTCCAGCCAAAGATAAACCTGCTAGTGGTAAGTTTTGGGGATTTGTGGGAATTGTAATTAACCCGGAAAATTTGTATAAAAAAGCAGGGATTTTAGACGAAGAAACGACTTTAAAATATGCCTTGCGGGGGAAAGATGGATTGGGAGAAAAAGGGCAAGTATTTTTGGGAGATGAGCAAATTTTTCAGCAAAATCCGGTGATAGTAAAAGTTAGTTTGCCTAATGGTTATTGGCAATTAGCGGCGATTCCGAAACAGGGATGGGAGGCGATCGCACCAAAAAATATTTTAATTAGTATAATTGGCGGAGTTTTGGGGTTAGTTAGTGGGATTCAGGTGTTTATTTTAATGCGCGATCCGAGTAAGTTAAGGGAAGCGATCGCCAAAACTAAAGAAACTAACGCGATGTTGCAATCAGAAATTGACGATCGTAAAAGAATCGAAGCGGAACTGCGACTTTCAGAAGAGAAATTTTCTAAAGCTTTTTTAGCTTGTCCTGATGTAATTGTGATTACTAATCCTAGCAATGGATTAATGATTGAAGTTAATGATGCTTTCCCTAAAATTATTGGTTATTCTAGACAAGAAGCCCTTGGTAAGACGACATTAGAATTAAATATTTGGGTAAATCCTGAACAACGTTTTGGCTTCATCGAAAAAGTCCAAAGAGGAGAGTCAGTCCGAGATCAAGAAGTATTATTTAGAAGGAAATCCGGGGAAATATTTACGGCATTGATTTCCATTGAATTAATTGATATTGGTGATTGGCAGCGATCGATTTTTGTGATTCGGGATATTAGCGAACAGCAAGCTGCGCTACGCGAACGCAAACGTGCCGAAGCCGCAATAAAAGAATCAGAAAGAAAATACCACAGCATTTTTGATAATGCCACAGAAGGCATTTTCCAAACCACAATAGACGGGGTTTTTATTAGTGCTAACCCAGCTTTAGCGCAAATTTATGGTTATGATTCGCCCGATTCCTTAATGGAAAACCTTAATGCTAAACAACTTTATGTTGATTTGAAAAGCCGGGAAAATTTTATTGAAAATCTAGAAAAGCAGGGAGTATTATTAGAGTTTGAAGCGCAAATTTATCGGCAAGATGGCAGCATTATTTGGATTTCCGAAAATGCGCGTGCTGTCAGAGATCAAAAAGGCAATTTACTTTACTACGAAGGAACGGTGAAAGATATTACTCGCCGCAAAGAAACAGAAGAAGCATTGCGAAAATCAGAAATGCAACTTCAGCAAGCAAAAGAAGCCGCAGAAGCCGCAAATCGAGCCAAAAGCCAGTTTCTTGCTAACATGAGTCACGAACTGAGAACGCCATTAAATGCGATTTTGGGTTTTACACAATTGATGGCAAAAAATCCCGCTTTTGCTTCTGGTGCTAAAGAATTAGACATCATTAGTCGCAGTGGTGAGCATTTATTATCTTTGATTAATGATGTTTTAGATATGTCGAAAATTGAAGCCGGAAAAATTATCCTTAATGAAAATTGGTTTGATTTATATGATTTACTTGATACTTTAGAAGAGATGTTGCAATTGAAAGCTAAAGCTAAAGGTTTGCGGTTGATATGCGATCGATCTCCTGAAGTTCCCCAATATATAAAAACCGATGAAAATAAATTACGTCAGGTTTTGATTAATTTGCTAGGAAATGCGATTAAATTTACCCAAGAAGGCGGAATTAATTTACGAATAAGTAATAGAAAATTAGATGGTTTCACTTGTTTAATAACTTTTGAAATCGAAGATACTGGTGCGGGAATTTCTGAAAATGAACTAGAAAAACTATTCGATCCATTTATCCAAACAGAAATGGGGAGAAAATTCCAACAAGGTACAGGTTTAGGACTAGCTATTAGCCGCAAGTTTGTCCAATTAATGGGAGGAGATATTGTTGTCAAAAGTAAACTAGATGAAGGTAGTAACTTTAAATTTGATATTCGAGTAGAGGTTGGTAATGCTACTAATATTCCCAATGAAAAACTCCTGAAAAGAGTCATCAGTTTAGCACCAAACCAACCAAAATACCGGATTTTAATAGTTGATGAAATAGAAGATAATCGGTTACTTTTAAATCAGCTATTAGCGCCTTTGGGATTTGAAATTAAAGAAGCAGAAAATGGTTTAGAAGCTGTTATTCAATGGGAAAAATGGCAACCCCATTTAATTTGGATGGATATGCGAATGCCTGTAATGGATGGCTACGAAGCCACTAGAAGGATTAAAAGCCAACCAAAAGGACAAAATACAATTATTATTGCCGTTACTGCTAGCGCCTTAGAAGAAGATCGTTCTTTAGTTTTAGCAGCAGGATGCGATGATTTTGTCAGGAAACCTTTTCGAGAAGCAACAATTTGGGAAGCAATGGCAAAACATTTAGGATTGCGTTATATCTATGAAGAAGAAAAGGTAACAAATCCCGACTTAACTAACAGTAATCAAATCTCGAATACCCAATTTGTTTTAACTTCCGAAGCTTTACAAGTCATGCCATTAGAATGGATTTCCCAATTACACCAAGCATCTGTTAGTGGTGATGATGCTTTTGCTGAAGAATTGATTAAACAAATTCCGCAAGAGCATAATAATTTAGCAAAAGCTTTATCAAATTTAATTGATAAATATCGCCTAGATACGATTAGTGATATTACTAAAGCAGTCCTTAGTTAAGCTAGAAAATTATCAATAGACATCTCCAGAAATTAAAAGTGCATTACCAAAAAACCTTGTAGAGACGTTATATATAAAGTCTCTCCAAGGTTTTTTGGAGATGTCTAATAATCAACACACCTCACAGCGTATTTTGAGCATAAATTTAATGATTTGTATCTGAAATGAAATTTTTTTGTTTTCCTGCTCTATCCTAACAATTAGTACTTGTTAGGAGTGCTATGCAGAAAAAATATTTGGTAATTAGTCTTCTATTTACCCTTTTGGTAGCACCTACAACTTGGGCGACACCACTGGATTCTTTAGAAACAGATTCTTCACAATTAGATGAATTATCCGATACTAATACTAACGGAATAGATCAAGTAACTTCGGTTTCCCAATTGCGGGATGTGCAACCAACAGATTGGGCATTTCAAGCATTACAATCTTTGGTAGAACGTTACGGTTGTATTGAAGGATACCCAGAAAGAACTTATCGTGGCAATCGGGCGATGACACGCTATGAATTTGCTGCTGGATTGAACAGTTGTTTAGATAGAATCCAAGAATTAATTGCTACATTACCCCAAGGAGTAAGTAAAGAAGATTTCGATCGCATCCGCAGATTACAAGAAGAATTTGCTGTGGAACTAGCGACTTTGCGCGGTAGAGTTGACGCTTTAGAAGCGCGTATTACTAACATAGAAGCAAATCAATTTTCTCCTACTACTAAATTAAATGCCGAAGTAATTACAGCAATTCAAGATACATTTGGTGATGCTGTTGGTAGTAATTCCGATCGATCTCAAACCATTTTTGCTTATCGGATTAGATTGAATTTAGAAACTAGTTTTACTGGCAAGGATTTACTCAGAACTCGTTTAGAAGTGGGTAACTTTCGTCCTAGTTTTGAAGTAACTGGCACGAATATGACTAGTCTAAATTTTGATACCGCGACTGACAACAGAGTTTTCATTCCTCATTTGTTATATCGAACTCCCCTTAGTTCATTGGTGACACTTACAATCGGACCTACTGGAGTAGGTTACACTGACATTACTGATACAATTACGCCTCCAGGAATTGCTGATGATGCTCGCGGAATCCCTTCTAAATTTGGTGAATATAGTCCATTTTTCCGGCAAGGAGGCGGTGGTATTGCTACCAATATTAACTTTAGCAAAAATGTCATTCTTACTTTGGGTTATTTAGCAGGAGATCCGGCTAATTCTGTGAATGGGAATGGTTTGTTTAATGGTAAATATAATGCTATGGCTCAGTTAGCTTTGTATGGAAATTCGGGTGCGATCGGTGTATCATATTCCCGTGCTTATGCACCAGGAAGATTCGTCGATCTCACCGGAAGTACAGGCAGTTTTTTAGCAAGTCGTCCGTTTGGAGATGACATAGCTACATCCAGCAATACTTTTGGAATTCAAGCTTATTATCGCTTTACTCCTAACTTTCAAATTCATGGTTGGGGAGGTTATATAAATGCTCAAGCAGAAAGTTCTGGTTTGAGTAATATACCTAATGGTAGGGGTGGAGACTTTACCACTTTAGTCAACAAAGGTAGGGATGCTGATATTTGGTTTGGTGCTGTTGGGATTTCTTTTCCAGATGTGGGGAAAAAAGGCAACTTACCAGGTATTTTAGTTGGTTTACCGCCACGAGTAACTAACAGCGATGTTCGTAAAGAGCGGGATACTTCCTGCCACGTAGAAGCTTTCTTCCGCTTCCAAGTCAATAATTACATAACTGTTACTCCTGGCTTCTGGGTAATTTTTAATCCAGAAAACGACAGTAGGAACGATACTCAATATGTCGGAGTAATTCGCACCAGCTATAATTTTTAAGGATAAACTGGTTAGTAGTTAGTTGTAGTTCTTAATCCTCAGCTAACCACTAACTAATTCCTCAAACAGTAGTAACCCTTACCGATGAATACTTCTCAACCTTTCTCAGCCGATCTTTTATTAGTTGATGATACCCCTGATAACTTGCGTCTGTTATCTGTAATGTTAACTGAAAATGGATATAAGACAAGGAAAGTGATTAATGGAGAAAGAGCTTTACAAGCGGTAGAGGTAGTAACACCGGATTTGATTTTGCTTGATATTAATATGCCAGATATGAATGGCTATGAAGTTTGTCACCGTTTAAAAAAAATAGATAAAACTCGCGATATTCCGGTAATTTTTATTAGTGCGTTGGATGATGTTTTTGATAAAGTAAAAGCTTTTCAAGCTGGCGGAGTTGATTATATTACAAAACCTTTTCAGGTAGAAGAGGTTTTAGCCAGAGTAAATACTCATTTGAATATTAGAAAATTGCAAAAACAATTACAACAACAAAATTCCCAACTGCAAGAAGAAATTCGCCATCGTTTGTCAGCACAAGAAGCAAATGCTCAATTAAAAGCTTTGGAAACTCAGTTACGCCAACAATTAAATGTGTTCCTTCATGCGGTTTCTCACGATTTAAGAAATCCGGTAATTGGGACTAAAATGGTATTAAATAATTTAACTAATCAAGTTGGGGAAACAATTCAACTTCCGCGCAAAGTCTTAGAAAGGATGCAAGAAAGTAACGAGCGACAGTTAGGGTTAATTAATTCTTTAATTGAAACTCATGCGGCAGAAGTGTGGGGATTGAAGTTAAATTATCAAACTTTAGAATTAAAGTCATTGGTAGAATCAGCATTAATAGATTTGCAGCCAATGTTAGATAAAGAACAGGTGGTATTGCGTTTACTTATTTCCCCCAACTTACCTTTAATTAAAGCCGACTCTCTCCACTTAGTTCGGGTTTATCAGAACTTAATTGGTAACGCATTAAAACACAACCCACCAGGATTTTCTTTAACTTTAGATGCTCAAGTGGAAAATGGCTGGTTACGTTGTACCGTCGCTGACAACGGCGTAGGTATTAGCAAAGAACAATGTGACAAAATCTTCGATCTCTATTTTCAAGGAAAACAAAAACGTCAGTCTGTTGGTTTAGGTTTAGGATTGTACCTTTGTTATCATATTATTCAAGCACATGGCGGCACTATTGGCGTAGAAAGTGAATTGGGATCTGGGACAACTTTTTGGTTTATTTTACCCCTCGATCCAGAAATGTTAAATGTTCAGGAAATCTCATAAAATTAGCCAAAAATTATCATAGATTTTCGGTTATAAGTTAATTAATCTGCCATGAAGCTGACTATAAATATTCCCGCAAATGCTCTCAGGGGAATAAGATTTGTAAAATTTGGTAATTTTTTCTACACTAATCGTTTCTGCATCAGCATTCTGACTGGGACTTTCCCTGTCAGTTTGTTAATGTTTGACCAATTTCTGACATAAATTTGCTAGAGTTAATTGTGAACCAAAAGATTGAGTGTTTCTACTCATAATTTACCAAGAAAGGATAGCTAAACATTATGATTACTACGATTCGCTATGACATAGAAGTGATTCAACAAGAAGCAAGAGATCTGGTCAAAAAAGGAATAGTCAGCCGTAGTCAGCCAATTTATACGCTATGTCAATTCATTCCGGCGCGAGAGTGGGTATATGTGGAACGAGAGTTGGAGTTTAACGGGTATTTGCTGCGCGATCGCATCATTGATTTACTAGGTCAAGAAGATTGGTCAGAAGATTAGTAACATCCCAAAAACTTAGGATATAAAAGTAAATTTTAGTTAGCGAGGTAAAGGAAATAACGATGGAACTCAAAGCAATCCCACTAGAAATTCCTGAAGGAAGTAACATCATTATTGGTCAGAGCCACTTTATTAAAACAGTGGAAGATTTGTATGAAATAATGGTGGGAACTTCGCCACAGGTAAAGTTTGGTATTGCTTTTTGTGAAGCCTCTGGGCCATGCTTAATTCGAGTAGCAGGAAACGAAAAAACTTTGGAAGAAACTGCTACTAAAAATGCACAGGATATTGCTGCCGGACATAGTTTTGTGATTCTTTTAAAAGAAGCTTTTCCGATTAATTTTTTAAATGCAATTAAACAGTGTCAGGAAGTTTGCACGATTTATTGTGCTACAGCAAATCCTGTGCAAGTAATAGTTGCCGAAACAGAACAAGGACGGGGAATTTTAGGGGTTGTTGATGGTTTTTCACCCAAAGGTGTGGAAAGTCCAGATGATGTAACTGCAAGAAAGGAATTTTTGCGAAAGATTGGTTATAAGTTGTAATTAATCATTCTCAATAAAACTTTTGAGAATTAGAATGCAGCTTGGTGCGTGAGTAATTTCGCCATCCTTGACCATTTTTATTGCTTGATTTCAAGAAGTTTTGAGGGTTTTTATTGTTTCAGTTCCTTCTTGATGAGTGGAAGTAAATGTTAACTGTTTTGCCAGAAATAAATGTACTGGACAGTGAACGATCGAAGTGTCTAGATCGATCGCACCCAAAGCTATCCACTCATCTGCTTTAATCCCCAATTCTTCTTCAATTTCGCTCTGATAAATTGCCATCACCAACCTTTTAGCATATATTTATATTCAGGAAGCGATCGTCATCAGCACCTTTTCAAAAATAATCTTTTATGGCTGATACTTTTACAGCAGAATTAGAATTTGCTACCCAGATCATCAAAGAAGCTTCTCGCTTGTATATAAAAGTGCGAGAAGCGCCAGCAAATGTGTATCAAAAAGGTGAATTTGATCATGTAACTTCCACCGACTATGCAATTGAAAAATTTTTAGTTGATGAGTTGGTGCGTAAATTTCCCAAGGATCAGATTATTTCGGAAGAAACACATATAGCAGACATCACTGATGAGAGAACTTGGGTAATTGATCCTTTGGATGGAACTAGTAATTATGCGAGAAAGATTCCGATTTATGGAATTCAAATGGCGCTGTTAATTAATAAACAACCTGTGGTAGCGGCGATTTATTTACCGGAACTTGAGGAGATGTATTCTGCTGCGGTGAATCAAGGGAGTTACTTGAATGGTGAGAGAATTTACGTTAGTTCTTGTAGGGATTTGAGTCAGGCGATCGTTTCAATGGGAGATTTTAGTAAGGGAAGCGATCGCGCTCTTAAAAACCGAGTTAGATTGGGGGGAGTTTGTGCGATCGCTAATCACATAAATAGGCTAAAAATGTGGGGTGCAGCTTGTTATGATTTAGCTTCTCTCGCCTCTGGAAAAAGCGATATTTACTTAGTTTATTCTTATGATATTTGGGATATTATGCCAGGATATTTGATTGCCAAAGAAGCGGGTGCAGTATTTCAACAATTGACAGGTAAAGCTTTTGATTATACTGCTACCACTTTGATTGGTGCGGCTAATATTGAATTGATGAATGAGTTATTAGAAATAATTAATTACCGTGAATTTCCATATAACTCAACAACCAATTAGCCGCTGTTGCTCTCCTAGCTTGTTCAGGACTAAATTCCCCAACTTTATAACCTTTAAAACCCAATTTTTCCTTTAATAATTGTTTGTTTTCTTGGGGAATAGAACGAGTTAATTTAACTGTTGGGGGACGACAACCGATAAAATCTGGAGGTTCGGGATATTCGTTTTTCCACTCATCAGCGACAGCGGAATTATCCCATTTTCCGGTTGCTTCGTCGTAGCGGTATCCTAAGTAATACCAAAGTAATTGGTTAACTGTTTGAGTGTCAATTTCTTCGTTGACGATCGACCAAATTGTTTCTGTGTTTAATGGTGGGAGGTTGGACATTTTTTTTAGAACGCAGATGAATGCAGATGTTTATGAGAGTTTTTGGCTTCGTTTATCATCTTGGTTTTTTTTACCACAGATTTCCACAGATGCACACAGATGAACACAGATGATTTTTTTATAACTAGGTAGGTATAAATAAAGTGAAAACTAAGGCGGGCAGGATGCCCACCCCACAAGAGTTATAGCTTTCTTGTGGGGTGGGCATCCT
>NZ_JBHFNQ010000013.1:0-145082 GCF_041929345.1 Floridaenema aerugineum BLCC-F46 | reverse complement strand
CACCACTAAATAAACTTATAGAATATGTGCAGAACCAAGAGAATCCAGAATAAATCGTTGCTACGCATTTTTATGTTGGTTTCGCTAACCCTACCTAAACTTCGTTATAGGTAGGGACTGCGCTCAACATTTTTGTTCAATAACGCCGCCCAAACGATCAACTTTGCTAGCGGCGAAACCAGTAAAACTGTCACCATTCCCATCAATAACGATACTTCAACCGAAGCAACAGAAACCATCAATCTCGCTTTATCCAATCCCACTTCTGGTCTTTCAATTGGTACCCAAAATACTGCCACAGTGCAGATAATCGACAATGACACACCTCTTTCTATCAACGATATCGCTCAAGTAGAAGGAAATAGCGGCACAACAAACTTCAACTTTACTGTTAGCTTAAACACCGCTAGTGCTCAAACTGTTACTGTCAACTACGCCACCCAAAATGGTACTGCCACTACCGCCGATAATGATTACACAGGTGCTTCTGGTACTCTGACTTTCAACCCAGGAGAAACCCAAAAAACTGTTTCCATCGTAGTTAATGGAGATACCAAATACGAAAGTGACGAAACTTTTGAGGTAAAACTCAGCAACCCAACTAACGCAACTATTGCTGATGATACTGGTGTAGTCACTATCAGAAATGATGACCAATTACCAGCAATTTCGATTAGCAATGCTACTGCCCAAAATGAAGGAAATAGCGGTACTGTTACCCACAGCTTCAACGTTTCATTAAGCAATACCAGTTCCCAAAGTATCAGCGTTAACTTCAACACTGCTGATGGTACTGCTACTGTTGCTGATGGCGATTATACCAACGCTTCAGGAAATCTGATTTTCAACCCAGGAGAAACCCAAAAAACTATTACCGTTAATTCTAATGGTGATAACAAATACGAAACCAACGAAACATTCAATCTGAATCTCTCGAATCCGATCAATGCTACTATTACTAATGCTGCTGCGGTAGGAACTATCAATAATGATGATTCTCTGCCCACAATTTCGATTAGCGATGTCAGGCAAAATGAAGGTAACAGTGGTACAACTAACTTCAATTTTGCGGTTACTTTATCTAACCCCAGTTATCAAACTGTTTCGGTCAACTATGCTACTGCTGATGGCATTTCTGTTGCCGGAACAGATTACAATAGTGCGTCTGGTGTTTTGACTTTCAACCCAGGAGAAACAACTAAGAATATCACTGTTGCTGTCAATGGTAATACGCTTGTTGAAACCAACAAAAACTTCTTAGTCAATCTTTCTAATGCTGTTAATGGTGCGATAGTTGATAATCAAGCGGTTGGCACAATTGTTAATGATGACAATATACCAGTTGGCAACACCATTAACAAAACAGGTGACGAAGATACCACTATTAGTTTCACTGCTGCTGACTTTACTAGCAAATTTAGCAACTCTAACGGCGCTAGTCTGAGTAAGATTAAAGTTACAACTTTACCCAGCAACGGTACATTGCAATTAGGTAGCAGCAATGTTACTGTTAATCAAGACATCTCCCTGACAGAATTAGCCAATCTCCGCTTTATTCCAGTTGCTAATTGGAATGGCAATACAAGCTTTAATTGGCTTGGTTTTGATGGTGCTAATTATGCCTCTGCTGATGCTACTGTTAACTTAACAGTTAACCCAGTTAATGATGCACCTGTGGTTAATCTGACGGTTAACAATCAAAATGCTACTGTCAACAGTTTGTTTAATTTCACTTTCGCTGCTGATACTTTCAAAGATATTGATGTTGGCGACAATCTCACTTACTCAGCAACTTTAACTAATGGTAACTCTTTACCAAGTTGGCTAAATTTTAATCCAAGTTCTCGCAATTTTGTCGGGACTCCAACTGCTAACGATGTGGGAACTTTCAACATTTTCCTCAAAGCTACAGATTCAGGAATGAAGAGTGTTAATCTCCCATTCAGTTTAACTGTTGCTGGTGCGGCGGTAACGCCTGAAGATGCAGATTGTTTTGCTTCTAAAATTGTCCGTCCTGATATTAATAATCTTCCTGGTGTATCGGTAGCACTTAATTCAGTTGATAACTCTCAATCCGGTACGGATGGTAATAATTTCCTGATTGGTAGTGACAGGAATGATGCACTTTACGGCAACGATGGCGATGATTTGTTGTTGGGAAGAACGGGTAATGATAACCTATTTGGCGGTAAAGGTAAAGATAGCTTATTTGGTGGTGAAGGACGCGATTGGATAGCTGGTAACGAAGGCGAAGATTTGATCAATGGCAATCTTGGCGACGACTTTGTTAACGGCAATCAAGGTAATGATACTGTCTATGGTGGTCAGGGTAACGACTTTGTGCGCGGTGGTCAAGATAATGACTTGCTCTTGGGCGATAAGGGTGATGATACCTTGGATGGCGATAAAGGCAACGATACTATTTTTGGTGGTGGTAGCGATGCTTCCACTAATAGCGATAAGGATTTAATCTTCGGTGGTAGTGGTGATGATTTGCTCTTTGGTAATACTGGCAATGACTCTATTTTTGCCGAAGATGGTAACGATGCCGTATACGCTGGTAAAGATGATGACATTGTTTGCGGTGATGCGGGAAATGATCTGATCTTTGGCGATTTAGGCAAGGATAGCCTGAGTGGTGGCGATGATAATGATACCATCTCTGGCGGTGATGATGACGATCGAATCTGCGGTGGTGCTGCCAATGATGTACTCTCTGGCAATCAAGGCGCTGATTGGATTACTGGCGAGTTAGGAAATGATACCATTTATGGTGGAAAAGGAAATGACACCCTGATTGGTGGTGATGGTGATGACTTGTTGAGTGGTGATTTTGGTAATGACTTACTCACTGGTGGTAGCGGACGCGATCGATTTGTGTTAACTGTTAGTCAAGGTAGTGATGTGATTACTGACTTCCAAGATGGAGTTGATTCCTTAGCCTTGTCTGGTAATTTAACCTTCCAACAACTTAGCATTGTGCAGAGTGGAAATAACACTTTAATTAGTCTGACCAACAATAATCAATTGTTAGCGACTTTAAATGGCATTTCTGCTAATTTGATTACTGGGCAGGATTTTGTTTCTCTGGCTTGAGGCAAGATTTGAAAGGTTTAAGAAACTTGGTTTTTTGAACAACAAAAAGAGTCAAAAGATTGTATTGTAGTATTGTAGAGACGTTATATATAACGTCTCTACAATCTTTATATATAACGTCTGCGGTTAAAAAAGACAACAAAAAAGGGAAAAAGTACAACTAAATTATCCCCTTTCCCTGAAAAATTGTTCTCTTTATTTTTATTGCCTACTTTGCTTTAGCTTACTGTTTTGCTACAATTTGCCCAATCACCAGTTTAAGGATTTGAGAATGTATTAATTTGACCACCACCGATCGTCCTTCCGGGAGGATTGTTGGGAATTGAGAAAGGTGCTGGTGTATTTTGGACTTGATTCGGTGCTGTTTGAACTGCCGAATTAGGTAAATTAGAATTGTTTACACCACTGGTACTGGGTAAAGTTTGCGGGGTATTTGGTACTATGGGTTGGTTGAGGTAAGTATAGGAATTAGGTGGATTATTTGTCAACCCAGGATTGTAAGCATTAGGTATGTTGGTTGGTATACCAGTTGTGGGAACTTGTGCTGGTAAAGTGGTGTTACCAGGAAGGTTAGAATAAGGGGTGAGAGGGACCGATCCTTGTACAGGAGTTCCAGAGTTAGGAATAGTTGTAGTTACGCCTGTGTAATAGGGAGTTGTGCCTAATAAAGGAGTTAGTTGATTAGGCTGTGCTATTAAATTAGTGTTGCTTTGTGCTGTGGGTTGGCGATCGAGCGCTGCTTGTAATGGATTAATTGCGTTACCATTAGCATCAACATTTGTCTGCCGATTATAACCATTAGCACGGTCTAATGCAGTTTGCAAAGCGTTAGTATTATTTAAATTTGTAGTTGTGCTGTTGGGTAAGTTTAGTCCATTGGAGTTATTATTTGTCAGATTGGCAAGGAAGGGATTTGTGGAAATTGCTGCATTATTTCTTCCAGCATTATTCCCAGTGGGAAATTTAATTGTAAAGGGATTATCATCTATATTTGCTGGTGCTGGTTGCTGATTTGCTTGCCCTGGAGATGAATTAGCAGCTTTATCTCTTTCTTGCCTTTGCCTCATGTATTGTTCAAATATATTTTCCCTGGGTTTTTCTGGCGCAGCATCCAAGGTTTCGGTGTTAGCCGCTAAATCATTTTCTAACAACGCGGATATGTCGATATCAGCTGCGATCGCTCTATCTTCTGGACTTATACTCGATTGGGGAGCCCGATCGTTATCAGCGTTGTTGTTATTGTTACTGACAGTAGGAGGATCTTGATTTTCCTCAGCAATAAACTCTTCTAAATTGGCAAAGTAAACCCCGGCGAGACTACTCACCACCAATAAAAATATAATAGTTCCCCAAACTTGAGGACGGAGTAAAGGGCGTAGCCTTGCTTTCAGATAACGGAGATGGGCGGGAGGTTGATGAGATGACATGGCAAGAGATCCGAGTAAGCTAGCAGTTAGTGATTTCATGCCCAGAGGTGCTTTGTTTTTCTTAATACTTTTCCGCCAGACAATATCTCACATAGGTATCTATTTCCAGGATAGCTTTGTTCCCCCATATTTTATGACTTTTTTTGTGAAGATTCCATCAAAAATGCCAAAATTTTTCTGGAAAAAACACAACTAATTAACCACAGTAATCCCCTGTTTCCCATCCTGTAGGATAGGCATCTTGCCTGTCATCCTCAAGCCCCAATTTAACGAGCAAGTCGCCATAATAACCAACTGCCCATAGTTATACCAAATATATTGGGCAACCAAGCGGCAATTTCGGGAGGAAGAATGCCACCCAAGCCAAAAACATCGCCTAAAGTCATTAATAAGTAATAGGCAAAAATAATTAAAACGCTAATCCCAAAACCTGTGGCTTTGTTAGTGCGTTGGGGTCGAATTCCTAAAATTGAACCGACTAAACCAAATATCAAACAAGAAAAAGGTAAGGCGATTTTTTGGTGAATACGTATTTCCAGTTTGCGAATTTTTTTACTGTCGTTACTTAAGCTAATTAATTTTAGTTCTTCTAGAGCTTGGACAATGTTCATTTCGGCATAGTCTCGCCCTCTTCTTGCAAAATCTAAGGGGGCGCGAGGTAATTGTAATTGTTGATGTTCAAAGCGCATAATATGCTGATATGAACCATCGGGGGCGACTAAATAAGTTGTGCCATTGTAAAAGTCCCAAGTATTTTGGGCTTGATTCCAAACTGCTGATTCTGATACTACTATGCCGTTAACTCCCGATCGCGATCGCTCTAAAACCGTTAACCCTCTCATTCTTTCCCCGTCAAATTCTTCAGCATAAAATAACCGAGTCATCACCTCTTTTCTTCTGCCATCCGGTTGAGTTACTTTGTTATATTCGGGATAAATAATGTTACTCTCTTGGAAATCTTTCTGTTGTCTATTTAAGGCAATTTGTAAAGTTTGGGTGGCTTCATATTTAGCGGCTGGCACGACAAATTCATTCAACCAAAAACAAGTTCCCGTTACTACTATGCCCAAACAAACTGCTGGCATTAACAGGCGATAAATATGAATTCCGAAACTGCGTAAAGCAATTAATTCACTATCACTACTCAGACGACTATAAGTAATTAAAGTAGCTAACAGCATTGATGCTGGTAAAGCAAAAGCAACAAAATAAGGTAATTGTAATAAAAAAATCTTCATTGCGATCGCAGGTGCTAATCCAGCATCGCTAATTTTCCGCATTAAATCAAATAATGTACCGATGGTTACTGCTACTGAGGAAAACAGTCCCACACCAAACAAGAAAGGCGGTAATAATTCGGCGATCAAATAACGATCCATTACCGAAATACCCCCGGAAAAATTGAAAAATGCAGACTTAAATTTGGGCATTACACGGTTGGTTTTTGGTAGTTGGTAGTTGGAATTTTTCAATAATAAAAGTAATTATTTTTGGAAATTTTCTCCTAAATAGTGTTGTCTAACTAAGGGATTATTGTAAAGTTCATCGGCACTGCCGGAAGCTAAAATTTGTCCATCGCGCATAATATAAGCTCGGTCTGTAATAGCTAAAGTTTCTCTGACGTTATGATCTGTAATTAAGATGCCAATTTGCTTTTGGCGCAACTTTTGGACAATCTCTTGAATTTCTGCCACAGCGATCGGATCGACACCAGCAAAAGGTTCATCCAAAAATAAGAAATTTGGCCCTTGTTTACCAGCAGCTAAGGCCCTAGCCAACTCAGTTCTGCGTCTTTCTCCCCCAGAAACTTGAATACCTTTAGTATAAGCAACTTTTTCTAAGCGAAACTCTCGTAATAAAGCCTCTAATCGCGCTTGTCTTTCCCAGCGGGGGACTTGTGTTTGTTGCAAAACTAAGAGAATATTTTCTTGGACACTAAGATGGCGAAAAATGCTAGCTTCTTGAGCTAGATATCCAATCCCCAACTTTGCCCTTTGGTGCATTGGCAAATGGGTAACATCGCGATCGTCAAGCCAAACCGTGCCAGAATCAGGACGTTCCAAACCAGTGGCAATATAAAAAGTAGTAGTTTTACCAGCACCATTTGGCCCTAATAATCCCACAACTTCTCCTCGCCCAACGGAAAGATTTACCCGATTAACAATCTGCCGTTTGCCGTAAGACTTATGAATGTTCTGTAAAACAATTTTCACACCGCTTTCTCCGCCTAGTGGCAGCCATCTCAGAAAATTGTGTTTGATTCTATCACTGGTTAGCGTCCTCTGGGACGAGTATTAGATTGAGGACGGGTAGTAGTTGTCGGAACCTTTGGTGGTGGTGTAGGTTCGGTGGTTAAATTGGGGTCAGAAACCAAGTAAATTGATTCTACCTGACGATTAGCTTGGGGTACAGCGATAAATCGTCCTTCATCAATCAGATAAACCACTTGTTCGCCGCGAATGGTATTGCCATTTTGTAAAACGTAAACATTGCCCGTGAGGATAATTCGCCGTTCCTTGCTAAAGTATTGTGCTTGGGCAGCTGTAGCTTGTATTTGACGGGCTGGGTAAAATAACTGTACATTACCCCTTGCGGTAATCACTCCGGTTTTTTGGTCGGCTTCTTGAATATCAGAACGCACTGTCAAGGGGCGACTGTCAGCAGTCGGGGGAGATGTTTGGGCGATCGAGATTTTATTGTTGGTAGTAAGAGCGATCGCACCCATAAACATCGAGGGTAACAGCAAAGTTAACCCCAAACGACACAGATAATATAGAGGAAATTTAACAGCAGGCATCATAATTCACGCAAGCTTAGGAACATTAAGCTGGATGCTGGATAATCATAGCATTTCCTTTTGCTATTACTGAGATAAGAGCACTCCTGAGCGGAGCCTGGAGTTTCTCGCGATCAGGTTTAACCTGGTCACGAGGTGAATGGAGGTAGAACCTCCATTGCTGCAAGATCTGAGTATTACAGGCGAGCGCTCCCAAACCATCTACTTTCAAGCAAACAAAAGATTAACCGCTCCCTTTTCCCCGACTTAATTACCCAGCCAATAGTTCCCGAATTATTAGGAAACTGGGCAAATCCTCATTCAGCAGTAACTTTTTCGATCTTTGGAACCTGCAAAGTAGAATTATTTACTGAATAAGTACCCGTATTTTTAATACTTTGGGCGAACTCCCCCACATTTTCTGGGCCAGATACTTGCAAAGCTGTTAACAATTCCCTACTTTCAGCAATTAATTTTTCCACATTAATCTCAGCATAATCAGGCTGATAGTAACCCAATCTATTAGTGCCTTCGCCCAACAAAATTACTGCCCCACGCCAATTACGATTACTCAAGTGATAAAGACCAACCGCAATTTGTAAAATACCTTGATAAAAAGTTTTTTGTGGCTCTGTTGCATCCATCCACAGAGCCTCCAAAGTATCATGGCAGGTGTAGTAATCTCCCGAATTAAATTGAGCTACACCTTGCCAAAATTCATCAGGGATGACTTGGGTCATGCCATGCTATCTCGCACCGATATGATTTCTTCTAAAGAAATCTCTTGTTGCTCTCCAGCAAATTCATTATCTGGAGTTAAAAACAGCATACAATGACATTCTTTGCGTTCGCGCATGGGGACGCAAGGGCAGTTCCAGAAAGTAGCTTTAACTTCTGCTTCCTTATCTTCGTAATGACGACAAGGACAAAGCGGCGAACCAAGTTCATCTTTGTGCTTGGCTAGTCCTTCGATGACAACAGCGGTAACAGAAGGGTCAACGCAGAAGAAAGTACCAGTGCGTTTGGCATATTGTTCGGAAAAATGCCGCATTGCTTCTAAGCTATCTTCACTGGATTTAGTTTGGGTTTCAGTTGTAGTGTTCATGCGATCGCAAAATTTACTTTTCAGTCATCAGGACTGTTTGATTTTATCGTAGGGCTTACACCCAAGGAAAATTAGTTACCCACCATCAAGAATTTCTATCGTAACCATTGAGGTTGGGGATTGGGGACTAGGGACTAGGGACTAGGGACTCTTGGAGGAGGGGAGGAGGGGAAGTTATGAGTTTTGAATTATGGATTTTAAGCTAATAAATTTTTTTCTCCTTCCCAGTACCCAGTACCCAGTACCCAGTCCCCAATTAATAATTCTTCATAGCCCGTTCCATCTCCCGCTTATCTTGGCGTTTCTTCAAATCTTCCCGCTTATCATGCAGTTTCTTCCCTCTACCAAGACCCACAGTAAGTTTAACCAAACCCTTCTTCAGATACATCTTCAAAGGCACCAAAGTTAAACCCTTCTGTTCCACCTTGCCGATTAACTTGCGAATCTCCTGCTTATGCAGCAACAATTTCCGCGTCCGCAGCGGGTCATGATTGAAATACGCCCCACTTCCCTGATAAGGGGAAACATGAACATTCAACAGCCAAGCCTCACCATTGCGAATCAAGACATACCCATCTCGCAGGTTACATCTCCCATCGCGAATCGACTTAACCTCCGTTCCTTTTAGCTCAATTCCTGCCTCATAAGTCTCCAGAATCTCATAGAGAAACCGAGCTTGGCGATTATCGCTAACAACTTTTATATTTGCACTTTTCTCATTCATATTTGCCACTTTAGCGCGTCAACCGGACACTGTGGTACTTTCCCCAGAATGAAGTTTGTTTAAGAAAGCAGAACCCGACTTGACATTTTCTGGGAAAACCGTAACAATAGATACAGAAATAAATCGTTCATCTCTTTAAGCCCTCTGAGTCAATCAGTTCACAGCGATAAAGAGACGGAAGTAGGGAGCAATCCCGAAGGAACGCGCCTCATTTCCATCACTGCAAAACTATTACTCTTTGAGGCGAAAACCATGAGAAATATCGATAACAACAAGCAAAACAGCGATACCGTTGAAAGCAAAGCACGTTCCTTAATGATTAACAAGCAACGGGCAGCAAGAAACCGCCAACAAACGGTATTTAGTCGTTCTGCCGCAGAAATCGGTCTTAACGGCGAAATTTCTTAATAATTCACTATTCTATAGCAGGTAATTCCTGTTTACTGGCAATCTACTTAGTTAGATTGCAAAGCTTTTTCAGCCAGTCGCAGGCTAGTTAAATGATTAGTACACCTCTGATTGTTAGGGGTGTATTTTTTTAGTTAAATTTAAAAGATTGCCACTGGGAGAGTTACAATGCCATACGATTTACTCCTGCGCCAATGTCGTTTACTCAACAACGAAATCGTTGACATCGGAATTCACAACGGTTTAATTGTTGCCATTTCTCCAAAAATTCAGGAATTAGGACAGTTAGAATTAAACATTCACACTCAACTAGTCAGTCCGCCTTTTGTCGAATCACATATTCATTTAGATTCAGCATTAACAGCGGGTGAACCCAGGTGGAATGAAAGCGGTACTTTGTTTGAAGGAATTGAAATTTGGCGAGAACGGAAACAAAATCTTTCTTTAGAAGATGTGAAAAAAAGAGCAAAAGAAACCTTAAAATTGCAAGCATCTCAAGGAGTATTATTTGTTCGCACTCATGCGGATGTGAGTGAATCTACTTTAACAGCGCTGCAAGCACTTTTAGAAGTCAGAGAAGAAGTAAAAGATTGGATAACAGTGCAAGTAGTTGCATTTCCCCAAGATGGAATTTATGGTAGTCCGAAAAATGCTGAATTAATTGAAGAAGCATTAAAGTTAGGTGCTGATGTAGTTGGGGGAATTCCCCATTACGAATTAACTAGGGAAGATGGGGTTCGTTCAGTACAGCGAATTTTTGAGTTGGCGCAACAGTACGATCGCTTAATTGATATTCACTGTGATGAAATAGATGACGATCAATCAAGATTTTTAGAAGTAGTAGCTGCTGAAGCAATTCGTAGTGGTTTAGGTGCGAAAGTAACTGCCAGTCACACCACAGCTTTTGGTTCTTACAATAACGCTTATGCTAATAAGTTAATGGGATTTTTGCAACGGACAGAAATCAATTTTATTGCTAATCCTTTAATTAATATTACTTTGCAAGGTAGGACAGATACTTATCCCAAACGGCGGGGTGTAACGCGAGTCAAAGAATTATTGCAAGCGGGATTAAATGTTAGTTTGGGACATGATTGTGTGCAAGATCCTTGGTATAGTTTGGGAACGGGAAATATGCTAGATGTGGCACATATCGCGGTTCATGTTTGTCAGATGACGGGAATGGCAGAAATTGATGCTTGTTATGATATGGTGACTGTTAATGGAGCGAAAACTTTAAATTTAGCTGAGAGTTATGGAATTGCGATCGGAAAACCAGCTAATTTAATTGTATTAAATGCCGAAAGTCGCTATGATGCAATTCGCCAAAGAGCAACTGTTAGTTATGTGATTTCTCAAGGTAAATTGTTGGCATACACAGAAGCACCGAAAACTGAATGGAAGAGAGTTTAATCTTGTCAGGACTTACACTCTATTTGTAGAGGGAATGGTGCGTTACGCTGCTCTAACGCACCCTACTTGCTGACACTCTATTTGTAGAGGGAATGGTGCGTTACGCTGTGCTAACGCACCCTACATCCTTACACTACACTCCGCCTAATTCTATTTACCGAACCAGAAACAGATATAAGGAATTTGGCAAACTTTCTTAGTAATTTGTTCTAAAGGTTCTTGAATCATTTGTTCCATTTGTCGCATCTGCGCTGGGTCAGGTTGAGTAATATAATAAACTCCCGTTACTATTAACAAAGAATTGATGCTGGTGCCGATGATGAATGCTATTATTAAAGGAGATATGCCTGGAACTTTGAAAAATCTACGTTGCTGAAGATTGATGGTATTAATAATTTGCTCTGTTGTCTGATTAAGAGAATTTTTAATTTCTTCTAAGAAGTTTTCAGGAAAGTCTAGAACATTTTCTAAATCTTCTATGGGATAGGAGAAAAAAGTTAATTCTTGAGGAGTAATGGGTAAGGTTTTTGGGTTAGCTAATTTATCTAGCGATCGCAAAACCTCGCCAGCACTTTGGTAGCGTTCTTGATCAGAGAAGCACACCATTTTCTTTAAAATACTAGCGAGTTCATCGCTGACATAAGCTAACTCTTGCCAGCTAATTTCTTGAGTATTCGGGTCAATTTTTAATTGCGTGGGATGTATTCCTGTTAATGCTTGAATGGCAATCATTCCCAGTGCATAAATATCGCTATTCGGTTGGGGTTGATATGCAAGTTGTTCTACGGGGATGTACCCTGCTGGTTGAATGTTCAAGCTTATTTCTGTTTGATTTGTATTGCTTTCGGGTCGGGAAATTGGTTGAACTGCGCCAAAATCAAGTAAACATATTTTCCCGTTGTCAGTACGTTTAATTAAGTTATTTGGCTTAATGTCACAATGAATGATACCTTGATCATGAATGAAATCTAGGATATGCAAAACTTCTCTTAGTAACTCAATAACTTGGGTTTCTGTCCAATATTTGCTGCGATTTTGATTACTGGTTAGTAAATTACTAAGTAGCTCTCCGGCAAAAAGTTCTTGCACTAAGTAAAATCCTTGGTCATCTTCAAAAAAAGCCAGGAGTTCGGGAATGCGATCGTGCTGTCCTAAAGTTTCTAAAGTCTTGGTTTCATACCTAAAAAGCTGGCGGATAAATAGTAATAAATGAGGGTAATTTTCTGACGGTTTTAAATGCCTAATAATTCTTTTTGGAGAACCTGGTAATAAAGTATCTTCGGCAATGTATGTTCTGCCAAAAGCTCCTGTACTAAGAATTTGAAGTACTTGATAGCGGCAGTCTAGCAAATCACCCAACATTGGACGAACTGCTTTAATATCTAATAGGACTCTATTCATAGGTAATTAACTACAACTTGACGGTTAAAGGTTTTTAATCAAATTTGGCAAATCGAATAACTACTCTGGTGACAAAGCAACTTTAATTGCTGATGATTTACTAGATGGCGGATTTGAGAATAGGCTCCTCTATGATTGTTTTTCAGGATTTCATTGGTTGTTCAGGATGAAATTGGAAAAATTGATTAAGTGTTGATCAAAGAGTAACATAGTTGCTGATGCTTAACTTTACCGAAAAATACAAAACTTCTTAGTTAATGAAATTTTCGGGAAAATTTTTGGGGAAAACTGTTGTAAGTAATACCTCCGGCAGATGCTCAGATTCAAATTTTACTATAAATGTAGTTTAAATTGGTGGTGAGTAGTCCTATGAAATTCCCATCATCGATCGTATTCGTTGCTGCATTGGTGTTGGTGCTAAGTAGCACGATTATTAACAATCAACAGGGTGTTGCTACAGTACGGGAGAACAGAACTGTAACTGTTAGCAATGTAACTTTGAGTAGTGCAGGTAAAGCTAACCCTCCGCCGCTGGGAGAACAGATTGAAAATCTCAACCCAATTGATACAGTTAATACAATTGAAAAGAGTTGGGAGAGTGATTATGAAACTTATTTTAAGGCCGATCTTTCGCAATCTTCGCTCTTAGCGCCACAAATATCGGCAACTTTAGGGAGGTTGGCGACTCAAACAACCAAAAGAACTGCTTTAATTTATGCGGTACCAACGCCAAAAAAACTGGAGTTAGTTTTAGTTTTGCCACAAAGAGCGCCGATTCGGAAGAGTGTACCAGCGGCGACTAGGGAAAATTTGGTTAATACAGCCAAAGAATTATTGTTGGAAATTACTGATGTTACCAAAGTTGGTAGTAGTAGTTATTTACCTGCGGCGAGAAGGCTGTACCAGTGGATAATTACTCCTTTAGAAACGGAACTGAAAAATAACCGCATTGATTCGTTAATTTTTTGTATGGGGCCAAGTTTACGCAGTCTGCCATTAGCAAGTTTACATGATGGGCAAAAGTTTTTGGTCGAGAAGTATAGTATTGGGCTAATTCCGGCTTTTAATATGACTGATTCAAATTATCGCAGTCTGAAAAATACGCCTATTTTAGCAATGGGAGCATCGAAGTTTAAGGAGTTACCTCCTTTAATAGCGGTTCCTGTAGAATTATCGACGATCGCACCCAACGTTCCGCAACAAGGTAAACATTTTTTAAATCAAGAGTTTACGATCGCCAATTTGCGATCGCAACGCGCCAGCCAACGTTTTGGTATCGTACACTTAGCTACCCATGCTCAATTTAACTCAGGCGCACCAGCCAATTCCTTCATTCAATTTTGGGACAACAGATTAACATTAGATAAAATGCGCCAACTACAATGGAATAACCCACAAGTAGACTTATTAGTTTTAAGTGCTTGTCGCACCGCAATAGGTAACAAAGATGCAGAAATGGGATTTGCCGGACTAGCAATTCAAAGTGGAACTAAATCAGCATTAGCTAGTTTGTGGAACGTTAACGACGTAGGAACTTTAGCTTTAATGAGTGAATTTTACCGTTACTTGAAAACTGCACCCACTAGAAGCGAAGCTTTGCGTTTAGCACAAACAGCAATGTTGCGGGGAGAAGTGCGATTAGAAAAAGGTAAATTAATCGGGCCAAATTTAGGCGCTGGTGTAAATTTACCACCCTCATTAGTAGCTTTGGGAAATCGCAATTTCAAACATCCCTACTTTTGGTCAGGTTTTACCATGATAGGTAACAATTGGTAGATTGGGAAATAAGGGCAGAAAAAGCCCTATACGTGCCTGCTGTAAATTGCGTTACACAGAATAATTAATTATCTTTTGTAACGAAATTCTTAACCTGTGACAAAATTCCCTGCAACGGTTAGGATCTTTCCAGCAAGCTAAATGCCGCAACGCTGCCAAATCTCTTGCGGGGAGAAATTATGAGCAAATATCCGAACTTCTCTAGCCTTGGCTATGAAGTTGTCCAAGAACTAGGAATTAACCGGGAAGCAGGACGTATTACCTATTTGGCTAACGTCCTAAATTCCGAACAACAGGTAGTAATTAAAGAATTCCGGTTTGCCAATTCGGGTGGTGACTGGTCTGGCTTTAAAACTTACCAAAGAGAAATTGAAGTTTTACAACAACTGCATCATCCCCGCATTCCGCGTTATTTGGACTCTTTTGAAACGCCATCGGGGTTTGGTTTAGTACAAGAGTATAAAAAAGCGCCATCTTTAGCGTCAAGATACAGTTTTAGTTTAGCAGAAATCCAGCAAATTGCGATTTCTGTCTTGGAAATTTTAGTTTATTTGCAACAGCGCACTCCAGCAGTTATCCACCGCGATATTAAACCCGAAAATATTTTGGTGGATGAACAATTAAATGCTTACTTGGTGGATTTTGGTTTAGCCAGAATTCGCGGCAAAGAATTAGCTTTAAGTAGTGTGGCTGGTGGAACGATCGGCTTTATGCCTCCTGAAGAACAGTTTGGTCGTGCTTTAACTACTGCTTCCGACCTTTATAGTTTAGGTGCAACTTTAATTTGTTTGGTTACAGGTACTCGTTCTGTAGAGATTGGCAAATTAATTGATGACAATTATCGGTTTAATTTTCAAAAATTAGTTCCCCAATTACCACCTAATTTTAGACAATGGTTAATCAGAATGGTGGAACCAAATGTGAAGTTTCGCTACTCTGATGCAATGGTGGCTTTAACAGCTTTGCCAAAGATTATGCAGCCACCTAGTTATGTAATTCAATGGCGGAATTTACCTGGGAAAATTAAAAGCTCTTTCACAGCACCCGTGATGGGATTAGCCACTTTAGGAACTATCAGTTTTCTTTACGCTAGTTTAGGATATTTTCACCATGAAAGAGCGCTGCAAATCGATAATCAGCAATCAATTTCTAGTAGCGAAAATGCGGTGCGGCGCTTGTTTTTTACCAAGAAATGTCCCAGGTGTGATTTGCGGGGGGCTGATTTACGGGGAGCAAATTTAGGCGGTGCAGATTTACGTGAAGCGCAGTTGGAAGGTGCTGATTTAGGTGGGGCTAATTTATGGGGAACGAATTTGGAAAGCGCCAGTATGGAAGGTACTAATTTGATCGGTGCTAATTTGGGAGATGCTAATTTAGTGGGGGCTAATTTAGCAGACGCAAATTTGGGAAATGCTAATTTGGAAGGCGCTACTTTAAGGGGTGTTAATTTGCGAAATGCTAAACTTTGGGAAGCTAAATTGTGGGATGCTAAATTGTGGGATGCTAATTTGGAAAATGCGAATTTGTCAGGGGCTAATTTGCGGGATGCGAATTTAGAAAGTGCGAGTTTGGTGGGTGCGAATTTGCGAAATGCGAAGTTGCAGGATGCTAAACTTTGGGATGCTAATTTGGAAAGGGCGAATTTGGGTGATGCTGATTTGCAGGGTGCTAAGTTGGAAGGTGCTTATTTAAAAGGTGCTGATTTGACAGGTGCTTTTTTGCAAGATGCTAATCTTCGAGGTGCTGATTTGCAAGGTGCTGATTTACGAGGTGCTTATCTGCGAGGTGCAACTATGCCTGATGGTAATAAGCAAGATTGACATACTCCCCCGTTACAGCGTAGGGGTAATTCATGAATTACCCCTACGCTGTAACGGGGGCATTCATCCGACATTTTTAGGTAATTTGATAGTTGGTGATTGGGGAAAGGAAATGTTTGTGATATTGACACTCCCCCGTCAAACTGACGTTTTTCGTTCCCAGGTTGAACCTGGGAACGAGGATCAAAGGAGGTGGAACCTCCTAGTTGTGCAAGATCTCAGGAAAGGAAAAGTTGGTAATAATAGAACTCCCAATCACCATTTTTTGAGTTAATTAACCACCACCACAACCGCCACAACCACCGCCACAACCACCACCGCCTCCACCTCCATCGCCGCCACAACTGCCTCCATCGCCGCCATAACCGCCTCCATCGCTACTGGTACTGCTACTAGATACGGGAGTAAATACTTGTTTTAAGTCAGCAAACATTTCGTTTGGTAAAATTGTTGTTCCTAAAAGAGCAAATGCTAGGGGAAGTAGAGGATCTGTATGACTAAGGTTTGTTGAGTGGATACGGTTACGAAGTTCTTGGAGAATTCGATCGCCATACCGACTACGATGTATGGGAGTTACCCAAAATATTATCCCAATAATCGCGACAATAAAACACATTACAATCAAAAAACTAACAGGCTTTTCGCGAGAAATTCCGACAAAAATCTTGGCAATACCTAATCCTAATAGACAAGCGATTAAAATTGCTGGGTATTTTTGGGCTTTTAGGGATTGATTTTGACTCATTAAAAGACTAAGCTGACGTAAGCGATCGCTAATTCTTTCAATTACTAGACTACTGCTGACTAAACTCCGAACTCGATCGATTTTTCCATCTAAGGCAATAGCTTTGGCGACTTCTTGTTCTACAGGATCAAACAAGTTTTCTTTTGATTCCTTCAAAGTCAGGGTTCGTTTGTATGATGTGGTGATATATTCTTTTTGGAATAGAGTTGCGATCGCAGTATCCACTACACGATCTTTTCCTCCAGCCAGGTAAGCAGTTTCGTAAGTATTAAGCGATGCTGTTTGTCCCAGATTATTATCAGGTAGTCGCAAATAATTTCGCAGGCGAGTTGCTAGGAAGACAACAATTATTGATAGCAGGAAGTAGAATGTTAAAAATTCCCCACCTGTAAAGTTTAAGGGATTGGGAATGGTAGAAACTATTTGGCAGCCAGTAATCACAGTTGCCAAGGTGAATAAAAGAGTTAAGGTTAGGGTTTGTTGATGGGGAATTTTCGGGAAAGATGGCTTTGGTAAAATCCAATTTTGTTGGGAGTTTACCCGCACAAATTTTAAATCTCGCCCAAAGCGGTCTTTGGGATTAGGCCAAATGTCGAGCGGCGGAGTTTGACCAAAAAAGTGTTTGTAACTTTCTAATGTCTTGTTATACCAGTCATCTAATTTCAATTGTTCGGATAATCCTCCGCGACTGGGATCGTGATGCAATGGAGTTTGTAAAATTTGGGGACAAAACTCTTGCCAGTACGATCGCGTATAACTCAAATGTAAATGCCAAACTTGATCGACTTGATCCGAAGGTGCAACTGGATGTCCAGCTGCAACAGCTAGAAATGTAAATTTCTTGTATTCAGCAATCACTTTCTGTGCATAACTCAACGACCAGCCGTTATCCTTGGCTAACTTTTTGCTAAATGTTAATTGTGTGTCTGGTCGATCGAAAGAAAATGCCTGTATTCGTTGGTATAACTCTGTTTGTTGAGAGTCCATTTTTGTAAATTGGTGATTCATAGACTAGACAAAGGCTGCTTTTAGTTATCTATATTGCTGAAGCAAGTTAACTTATGCAGGCAACTTAAAATTTATTTACGAATAGCAAGTAAGGAAGAGACTGCGCTTTGGGGAGATCGATCGCTTTACTCAGGGACTTGCACAAGATTAGCGATACGTGCTACGCACACGCTACGCGAACGCAGTTCCCCAAATTCCTGATAACTATCTTAACTATTTTCACCGCTCTTTCTTTGTTGAATCGGGTAATAATAATCTTGGGTTAGGAGGTAATTTCCTAGTTATTTCTTGATACATTTCTGGTTTATTTCGCCGGATAGCAACTTCTCTAAAATAGTTAATGCTCACACTAATAGTCATCCCCAGAATGGAAAATGCTACTAACCTTCCGATAGTACCTCCACCAAATTGAATTGCTATACTCAAAGGATCGAAAAACAAACCACCGATAATTCCACCGATCGCTCCACCAATCAAGCCAAATTTTAGATCTCCTAAAGTGTTTTCTTTAATTCCGTAAGCAGTCCCTAGTAAAAGTCCCAAAATACACCAGCCAACTGTACGAGCAAACATGACAACTGTCAAGGAAGGATCGCTGGGAACTGTGAGAACTGAAAGGATAAAATTGTAAATAATTTGGGCAAAAAAGCCGGAAATAATCCCACTAATTAAACCTAAAATTGCTCCGACTTTCAGACCATAATATAATCTGGTTTTATTTTTGCGGAAAAACCCTTCTGCACCTCCCAAAACTGTGCCGAAACAGATGCCAAATGCTCCAATCGTTATCATTGTAGCAACTAGAGGATTTGTACTAGCTAATGCTCGATTAAAGTTGACAATTTCCACTAGAAAAAATCCGATTAAACTACCCACTAAACCAACTAAAAGCGGCTTTTTATTGTTGGATGAAAACCCAAAGAGATAACGTTTGTAGTTAAATTCATGTCTGCAAGTAGGACAGGTTACTCGGAGTTGTTTCTTTCGCTTGGGAATACGTAATTTTTGCGAGCAGTTTTCACACAAAATGATAATTTTTACTTCGTTTTCCGCCGATGGGGGGTGATTCATGTTATAGTTTTTCATAATCGAATTATTCAGGGACTTGGACAAGATTGGCGATCGCGCTTCCCAAACGAGTAAAATGATTCGGATTAAGTGTGAGGATAACAGATACTTCAGCTTTCAGCGCAGCTTGGGCAATTAAAGCATCGAAAATCCCGCCGCCGGGAATATTTAAAGTTGCCATTTGAGCTATTGCTATTTGATAATCATTGGAGAATAGGGGAATAACTTCAAGGTACTGTAAAATATCTACAATAATACTCTGAGCTTGTTCGGGATTAATGCGTGGTTGAATTGGTAAGCGCGTGATTACAGAGTAGGTTTCTGCTAAACTGTGAGTTGAAATAAACCCTTGAATTTGTTTAGATTCTGCTGCTTTTAGTCTGGAAAAGCAAACAGAATGCTTTGGATGACTGACAATTAACGCAGGAACTAAAACAGAGGTATCAAATAAGACTTTCATAAAGCCTTATGATCCTGAATACGTTCTTCTCTTAACTCATCTATGAAAGAATTAAGATCGAAGCTTTCTGGTAATTCTGCATCTACTACTAAAATTCCTTCTTTTCGATAGATTTTAGTTTTGTTGGATTGACTTGTATTTGTTAATTCTGACTGTTCTTCTAACATTGCAGCTACTTCTTCATCTGTCGGTGCTGGTTGGTCTGTTTTTAACAAACCTCGCATTCTTTTAATGGCAGCTGAGCGATCGGATTGAGAAATTGGTGTTTCTTGCAGGGACTCAATAATTGCGGTTAGTAGTGCAAGGCGATCGATCGGCGATAGCTTGTAGATTTCCTCTTTCAATTCTTGTAGCAACATAGATGGCTCTGATACTTGAATTTGTTTAGTAATTATCAATTAAAACAAATTTTTATGGAATGAACAACCGACCAACTCCCATGTAGTTTTCAATATCCAGTACAATTTCAATTAAACGATCGACACATTGTTCTCGGTAGCTGAATTCGTCAAGGCGATCGAGATCTCCAATTGTTACTACAGGAAATGAATTTGCTGTATTCTCTTGGCGGATTACTTGTTCTAGTGAATCTTCACCTTTCATATTTCGATTAGCTGTGAGAATCATCATTTGATTTTGTTGAGCGTAATTCCAAACTATGCGATCGCTACTATCCATAGATAAACCAGCTTCTTTAAAAGTCACAAACTGAATAGGAATTAACTCCAGCCAACCAAGTTTTGCCAAAATTCCCAAAAAAACAACAGCATAACCATCAAGATTGTAATCAACTAATAAAATCATAGTTATTCTGAGGCACGTTTTGCTTTTTGTTCCTCAAGTTTTGCCCACAAAGCCTCTTTACCAGGTTTACGTGGCATACTAGAAATTCGAGTGAAATGTTCTCGATTACGCTCTTCCCAATATTGGCGAATTTCTTCTCTATTTGCTAAAACTTCTTGATACTCTGCTTCTACTCGATCGTGATTGATTTTTAGGTAAGACAAAGCACTATTGATTTGCTCATTTGTCAGGTTGAACTTATCACGAATTAATTTAGGTGGATACTCTGCTTTTAACAAATCCATTACATCGTAAAGCGTGATTCGTGTACCTGCGATCGTCAATCCTCGCTCTGTCCGAATAATGCTTGATTGTTGATTAGATGCGATCGTCATACCGATAATTTGTTGGTTTTCTTTTCTGTCATTATATCAGCGATTCACTAACCGGGTTTCTCAAGAGCGATCGCACCCGAAAACCCGATAAACCATATAATCTAGATTTAAGTAGAGGTGAAGCGATCGCTTGATCCGATCTAACAATCACAACAGTTTCACCAGCCTCTACTTGACGAAGATATTTCAAAGGATCGCGTTGTATTTCATCAACAGTGACATTGGTCAGGATAACAGCAACTTCAGCTAAGTAGCAAATTGAGATAATATGTCACAATAAACCCAAGTGTCTGGAAAGTGCGACATGGTTTGGGCAGCGGGTCAGAAGTTGCAGAATGGTAAATATATTATCGAAAAAATCCTGGGCGAAGGCGGTTTCGGGATTACCTATCAAGCACGACACACGCTGCTGGAACAGCTAGTGGTGATTAAAACGCCCAACGAAAAGTTAAAAAATGACCCTGAATATCCGAAATATTTGCGGCGATTTGTCGAGGAAGGGCGGCGACTGGAAAAACTCTCTGAAAAGCAGCATCCCAATATTGTGCGCGTCAGGGATTTGTTTGAAGAGAGGGGAATATACTGCCTGGTAATGGATTTTGTCGCAGGGGAGAGTTTGTTTGATTTGGTGCAGCGGCGAGGGGCGTTACCTCCAACAGAAGCGGTGGAGTATGTGCGACAAATGGGGGAAGCTTTGACGGTGATACATCAAGCGCAACTTGTGCATCGGGATGCTCACCCAGGCAATATTATGGTGCAGAGAGACGGTAAAGCGGTGTTGATTGATTTTGGCATTGCTGGAGAAATTCTGCAAACTGTGGAAAGTTCCAAGCATTTTGGCAATTGGGCTTTTGCGCCTTACGAACAGATGATGGGGAGTCGGGAACCAACGGTTGATGTGTACTGTTTGGCAGCTTCTCTATATTATGGGGTAACTGGTCAATGTCCGACATCTTCTTTGGATCGGAAGTTGAATAATGTCCGATTGATTAAACCTAAGCAACACGCTGATATTAGCGATGATTTAAATCGGGCGATTCTCAAGGGGATGGAGTTGGAGGCGAAAAACCGTCCTCAGTCGATGCAGGAATGGTTGAAGTTGTTGGAAGTGGCGAGTCGCACTGTGGAGGTTAGTTTACCGCCGAAAAAACGAAGAAGTATACCTTGGGGTAGCCTAAGAGTAATTTTGTTAAGCTATGCCGTTTTAGGATTCGTTTCAGCACCTTCGGCTTGGGCTTGGGCTTTGGCTTGGGCTTTGGCTTATTTGGCTTGGGCTTGTTTGGCTTGGGCTTTGCTTGCGGCTTTGAGTCCGGCTTTGAGTCCGGCTTTCGATGCGGCTTCGGCTTGGGCTGTTGTTGCGTTCTTTTTTTTTGTTGTTGTTGCGTATTCGGCTTTGCTTTCGGCTTTCCTTTCGGCTTCGCCTTCGGTGTGGGCTTCGGCTTGGGCTTGGGCTTCAGGTATGACTTCTGGTTCCGCTTTGGGTTCGGCTTCAAAAGAGTTAGTCAATTCCTTCAGCAAATTTCACACATTTCTGATCATTCTTGGTACTTGTTGGTTAGGAGTGGGGTTAGGATGGTTGGCGTATCAGATATATATGATATTTCGATAAAATTTCACTACCTTTCTTTGAGGTTGGTAATAAGTTGCTATTTCGTTAGCTTCTATTATATAGATGTACCATAATCAACATTTATAAAATTTAAGGAGAACCAAAAATTAATAATCCTTCCGAAAATGTCAGCCAAAGAAACCTCAAGCACATCAGCAAGCATCTCTCAGATTTCCAACAGTACGACCCTAATCTCACCCTTGACGATATTGTGAAACTAGGACTAGAAATTGCCAGTCGTCCTGAAAACTTAATTGGTACTCCCGGAGGTAGGCAAGTTTTTGAGCAGAATGTAATGATAGGGAATCAACAAGTCATAGTCAGAGCAGTTTTAAATCAAATTGGCAATCTTCGTTCAGTACACATTAAAAACGAGTAAAAATTATGCAAATTGCAATAACTCTCGACAAATCAGAGAAAATCGATCCGATCGATCCAATTGGCGATATCACCATCACCAATAATACAACAACCATTACGGAAAAATCAACATATTTAGACTCCTGGTTTGATGCCTTAATTACCGGATTGAAAGCAGTAAAACAAGGTAAAAATATCGCGGTTGAAATTGTGGAAGAACCAGAACCAATTGTGTTTGAACCTTGGCAGGAAGGAATGCGGATATCTTATCGGGATAAATACATTTTAATCTCTCATATTTCTGAATTCGCCACAGCTTTAAAAATAGCAGCAAATGACTTTTTAAACAAGCTCGATTACCAATCCGACTTTGATTATAATGATTTACTCCAGGTTATTCGTGATTTTGTCAATGACGAATCCGTAAGCCTTGTAACCTTGTAGGTTTGGTTGAGGTACGAAAACCAACAAATGCGTTAGGTTTCGCTTATTTAAAACCAATTATTGAGATATTGCACCAGCGCATTCATCCGCCTGCGAATCAATTCGCAGGCTAATAGCGAAAGTCCTCTAAAGAGGACTAAAAGAGTATCCAAAAAAATCATTAACAATAGCCATCATCTGCATAACAAAAAATCTACATCCACATCTGTGTTCATCTGTGGTTAAAATATCTCAATTTTGCACAAAGCCAAACAAACTCGCTAATGGAATACTACAAATCCTGAGTTAAAATGAAACATAGGCTTATAGCAAAACAAATTTTCCTCTATGAACGCTTTGCCAGAAATTGAAGCAGCTATTAAACAACTTCCAGAAAATGATGTTCGTCAATTAGCTGGGTGGATTCAAAACTATTTAAATGAAAAGTGGGATAGACAAATGGAAGAGGATTTGGCTACAGGCAAATTAGATGATCTGATTGCGAAAGCAGAAGCAGATATAGCAGCAAATAAGGTGAGGGATCTTGATGAAATAATTGACAATTTCTTATTTTTGCAAAAATTATACTAGCAATATTAATAATTTGCGATCGCAAAAAGCTAAAATATGAACACTCGCTACGCGAAGGAGATGAAAATGCAAGTCAAAGATATGACAGTTGAACAACTTAGCGATCTAATTCGGCATATTGTCGAACAATGTCTAGATGAATATTTTGGAGATCCTGACGAGGGGAAAGAAATTAAAGAAGAAGTCAAGCAACAGCTGATCGAATCAATGAATCGCACAAAAGCTGGGGAGCGTGGTATACCGCTTGATGAAGCTGTCAAAAAACTAGGATTAGATCGCTAATGGACTACTCTGTTGAATTAAAAGCAGAAGCCCTTGCTAGTTTGGAAAGGCTGACTCAAGTTGTAAAAAACCGGATTACCAGCAAAATTTATTGGTTAGCTGCAAACTTTGACTCGATTAGTCCCGATCCTTTAACGGGTAATCTAGCAGGTTTGTTTAAGCTAAGAGTTGGTGATTATCGAGTGGTTTATACCTTCAGCACGGAATCAAGAATTATTACTATTCATAGAATTGGACACCGCAGCGAAATTTATGGTTAATTGAGGAGCGCCCCCCGCACCCAAAAATCCCGACAGCGTTAAAATCGTTAAGCAACATTACGCTCTGTCTCTCATGTCCCACGCTGCCAACACCAAAAACGGTCATCTTTCTACGGGAATAAATCTGAATAATCTGAGTTCGATTCGCATTCGGGGTGCGAGGCAGCACAATCTGAAAAATATCGATTTGGAGTTGCCGCGCGATCGCCTAATTGTCTTCACTGGTGTTTCCGGTTCCGGCAAATCTTCCCTGGCTTTCGATACGATTTTCGCGGAAGGGCAACGGCGTTATGTGGAATCTCTCAGCGCTTATGCTCGGCAATTTTTGGGACAGTTGGATAAGCCGGATGTGGATGCGATCGAAGGCTTAAGTCCAGCTATCTCTATCGACCAAAAATCGACTTCGCACAACCCGCGTTCGACGGTGGGAACGGTGACGGAGATTTATGATTATCTGCGGTTGTTGTTTGGTCGGGCGGGTGAACCTCATTGTCCGATTTGCGATCGATCTATTTCTCCCCAAACGATCGACCAGATGTGCGATCGCATTCTCGACCTTCCCGATGGTACTCGTTTTCAAATTCTCGCGCCTGTTGTGCGGGGAAAAAAGGGTACTCACCGCAAGCTATTTTCCAGTTTAGTTTCCGAAGGATTTGCGCGAGTTCGGGTAAATAATGAGGTCAGACAGCTTGATGAAAATATCGAATTAGATAAAAATTATACCCACACTATTGAAATTGTCGTTGACAGGTTAGTTAAAAAACCTGGTATTCAAGAGCGTTTAACCGATTCTTTGGCGACTTGCTTGCGTCATTCCGGTGGAATTGCGGTTATCGATATATTAAATGATACATCGGGCAGGGTATCCGCGTCGCGGGAAAACAATATGTATAACTTAAATGATACCACAAACCCGGTGAATTCCTATCAGGAACAACCGCAAGAATTGGTATTTTCGGAAAACTTTGCTTGTCCCGAACATGGGGCGGTGATGGAAGAATTATCGCCAAGATTGTTTTCTTTTAATTCGCCTTATGGCGCTTGTCCTCATTGTCATGGTTTGGGGAGTTTGCGAACTTTTGCGCCGGAGTTGGTGATACCTGACCCGGAGGCGGATTTGATTTCGGCGATCGCACCTTGGGCGGATAAGGAAGATTCTTATTACACAGTTTTATTGCAGAGTGTCGCCAAAGCGCATGGGTTTAAAATTTATACTCCTTGGAATCAGTTAACGCCGGAACAACAACAGATCGTTTTGTACGGTTCGGACAAGGCGATTTGGATGGAAAACCGCGATGATTTCCGCAGTTTTAAAGGGGTAATTCCGATTTTGCAAAGGCAGTACGATGAGACGGGTTCGGAATTGCAAAAGCAGAAATTGGAACCTTATTTAATTGACCAACCTTGCGAAGTTTGTCAGGGGAAAAGGTTAAAGCCGGAAGCTTTGGCGGTGAGGTTAGGGCAATATCGAATTCTGGATTTAACGGGAGTGTCGATCGCCATCTGCAAGGAGCGAATCAACAGTTTAAAGTTGAGCGAAAGACAAACTCAAATCGCGGACTTAGTTCTAAAAGAAATTCGCGCCCGGTTGCAATTTTTATTAGATGTCGGGTTGGATTATCTGACTTTAGATCGTCCGGCAATGACACTTTCGGGAGGAGAAGCGCAACGGATTCGCCTAGCAACTCAAATCGGTTCGGGATTAACCGGAGTTCTCTACGTTTTAGATGAACCAAGCATCGGTTTGCATCAAAGAGATAACAGCAGATTGTTGAAAACTCTCATCAAACTCCGGGATTTGGGAAACACTTTAATCGTTGTCGAACATGACGAAGAAACGATTCGAGAAGCAGATCATATTATAGATATCGGACCCGGTGCGGGAATTCATGGAGGGAGGATTGTTTCCCAAGGAAATCTAGAGGATTTGTTGGCAGCAGAAGAGTCTTTGACTGGCGCTTACTTGTCGGGAAAACGAGTAATTGAAACTCCCGCAACTCGCAGAGAAGGTAATGGGAAAAGTTTGATTCTGAAAAACTGCCATCGCAACAACCTTAAATATATAGATGTGGAAATTCCGTTAGGAAAACTCGTCTGCGTCACGGGTGTTTCTGGTTCGGGAAAATCTACTTTAATCAATGAGTTGCTTTATCCAAGTTTGCAACATCATCTCACCAAAAAAGTTCCTTTGCCAAAAGAGATGGATGGAATTAAAGGGTTGAATGCGATCGATAAAGCAATCATCATCGACCAATCTCCGATCGGCAGAACTCCCCGTTCCAACCCCGCAACTTACACCGGAGTTTTCGATGCAATTCGAGAAATCTTTTCCCAAACAATTGAAGCCAAAGCCAGAGGTTATAAACCCGGACAATTTTCCTTCAATGTGAAAGGTGGCAGATGTGAAGCTTGCGGAGGTCAAGGGGTAAATGTAATTGAAATGAATTTTCTGCCGGATGTTTACGTGCAATGTGAGGTTTGCAAAGGCGATCGCTACAACCGAGAAACCTTGCAAGTTAAATATAAAGGTTATTCGATCGCAGATGTTCTGAATATGACGATCGAAGAAGCTTTAGAGGTATTTAAAAACATCCCCAAAGCGGTGACTCGGTTGCAAACTTTAGTCGATGTCGGTTTAGGCTACATCCGTTTAGGACAATCTGCACCCACCCTTTCAGGAGGGGAAGCGCAAAGAGTCAAATTAGCTTCCGAACTTTCGCGCCGTGCGACGGGGAAAACTCTTTATTTAATTGATGAACCTACCACTGGTTTATCGTTTTATGACGTTCACAAATTGTTGGATGTTTTGCAAAGATTGGTAGATAAAGGGAATTCAATTTTGGTAATCGAACATAATTTAGATGTAATTCGTTGCGCCGATTGGGTAATTGATTTAGGCCCGGAAGGTGGCGATAAAGGCGGGGAAATTATTGTTGTGGGAACGCCGGAATTGGTGGCATTGTGCGATCGGTCTTATACAGGGCAGTATTTAAAAGAGGTGTTGTTACAGCATCCGCCAAAGGTAAGTGTTTAGTAATCTCTTAAAATCAAACAATTTAATCATTGCATATACTTTCCGTAAAACTCAACCATACATCAAGTCTCATCACTATAGAGGAAAATAGAATTAATATTTGTATCTATAAATGGATATAAACTCTTCAATTCGTCTGTAATATGCCAGTGGTAGTTTTCGATAGGATGTTCAATTATCTTTTTACCTATTAAAATAGCTAAAAAATATTGGAATAATGAAATACTTAGAGGAATTTGATTAGTTGGTGTTGACTGAACTTCCCTGACGATTTGTTTCATGATTTGTTTTATATTTTTTTCCTTACCTGCATTAACAATCAGACGATATAAATTATCACAAAAACGACTCATATCTTTCGGTCTTAGTTCATCAGGAATTTTATTCTCAAACAGTTTGTTTATCTCGTTTGCTAATTGACGCTTTATTTTAATTTCTGAATAATCATTGTCTTCTATAAAAGCAGAAGTTTGTTGAAATGCCAGAATTAGCGTATCCAGTTGTTCAACAGTTGCTTTAATTTGTGCTGCTAAACGTAATCTTCTCCAATCTATTTCAGAGTTTTTATAAACTAGATCATGAGTTGAAACTGCCCAGGCGTGTTCAAAAGCACTTTTTACTTGAATTTCAAAAGTAATCGTATAAATGCTTAATTGATTATCTATATCTAGGTCATCAACCTTTTTAAGTTGAGCATAAATCCTAGTTGAATCAAATTTGAAAGTATCTGGAGATTTTTTATTTTGTCCTCTCTTAACTGTACGAATAACCTTAAATGTATTTTTACAAAATTCTATTACTTCTTTTTCATGCGATAAAGTTGGGATAATGACTGTACAAGCGAATAAATCATCTAAATCTGACCATTTTTTAAATCTACCTGTTTCTATCTTTTCCGCTAGGGACTCAATGGTTTTAATTCGACAAGTAAACGCATATCCTCTTCGCTGTTCGCAATAATTTCTTAATGTTTCTGTAACCCTTTCAGAAACATTTTTGACAAAAGGCTTATATTCTTGATATTTGCGATCGAGTATAGAGGGATAAATCATACAATAGTAGATAAAACATTACTTCCTTGTATGACGGATTTCATAATTTCAATTCTCTTTTTTCTAGGCCCTGAGTCTGTGAATGAAGAGGTAACTGCATTATAGTATTCTAAGGCATCTTTATGCTTATTTCTTTCTTCCTCATTGGTAACTATTTCTAAAAAATTGTAAATATTTTTACCAATTTCTTCGGAAATTTCGAGTTGATTTTCACGGTTTAACTCAGCAATAGCACCAAACAGAGAATAAAAATCAGCTTGATTTTTTAATCTAGTTTTAACTAAATCTTTCGATAACTCTAGGATTTTTTTGATTGACTCAACAGTGGTACGAAACTCACTTTCAACCTCTTCTTTATCTTCCCAAGCACTATCACGAGAGCTAAATGCTTTATCAAAATATTCGTGATCGTATGATCTTGCACCTTCTTCTAAAAAAAGTAACAACTGAGCTACCATTTCAACATCTTTCATTTGTTTTTTAGATTTTGGATCAATTCTAGGAAAATTTTCATTCTTTTCATCCAAATATCTAAACATCCAAGAAGTTAAATCTTCTGCACTAGTAATAAAAACTCCGCTATATTTTGCATGACGAAGTTCTTGCGGTGTGAGTTTGATAACATTACGGTTGATTCGATCAAATATATTACCGATAATTTGTTCATCAGATGTTGGTAGATATTCAATAGCAAATTGATACTTCCAAAAATTTTGTTTGGCTTCCGTATCTAAATCTTTGAAGAATTTACCGCGAAATCTTTCGATTGTAGCTTTTTCATAAACCGGAAATTTATTATTGGCAAATTCAAACAAAGTAGATAACCTTTGCTTTCCATCAACTATACTAACCTTAGATACTCCTTCAGGAGTAATTTCTTGGTAGATAAATATAGCAGGTGCCGGAAAGCCATTAAGCACGGTATCAATAAAGTAATCTTTATAACTTTGATTCCAAACACTACGTCTTTGATAAGGTGGATCAAGATCGAGTAATTTTCTATTATAAAGATCCCAAAACCAAGAGATTGTTTGAAAATTAATTGTCCTGCTCATGTTATTTCCTCTATAGCTATGGCAATTTTCTTAAAATTACACGAGATTCATAATAGTTGTATCTAGAGTTAGGCAGAGCCTGTTAATGAACTAAAGAGAATTATAAAACAGCAGCCTTTAACCCCTTTATTATTATACCTTAGTTCTTAAAGCTTTTAGTATTTCCGTATAAAGTCAATCCAACTCACGCCTCGCCAAATCCTCTCCATCAAAACAGATAATGCCTTAAACTTGGTTGGTGTGCGATCGCAAGTTATACCAAATACGGGTTAGCTACCTACTTTATATTTTTGAGCTTCTTTCTTCTTCTTTCTTCGTGTCCTTCGTGTCTTCGTGGTTCAAAAAAAGGTAATCAACCCGGTTTTATGCACCCACCCTTTCAGGAGGCGAAGCGCAAAGAGTCAAATTAGCTTCCGAACTTTCGCGCCGTGCGACGGGAAAAACTCTTTATTTAATCGATGAACCTACGACTGGTTTATCGTTTTATGACGTTCACAAATTGTTGGATGTTTTGCAAAGATTGGTAGATAAAGGTAATTCAATTTTGGTAATTGAACATAATTTAGATGTAATTCGTTGCGCCGATTGGGTAATTGATTTAGGCCCGGAAGGTGGCGATAAAGGCGGGGAAATTATTGTTGTGGGAACGCCGGAATTGGTGGCATTGTGCGATCGGTCTTATACCGGGAAGTATTTGAAGGAGGTGTTGTTGCAACATCCATCAAAGAATGTCAGTCAAGAAACTAGCAGTTAAACTTGCAGCTATAGAAGGGAATCGGAAACTATAATTATTGCTCTAGGGATGTAGTAGGCACTACACTAAAGCTTTGGACTAATACCAATGATTCAAAAGTTGTATTTTAACTGGCTAATTTCTGTTTTTTCTGTTGAAATTTTAGCAGTGAACTTGCACCTAAAACACCGAAGGCCAAAACACTTAAACTAGAAGAGCATTCAGGAACCGATGTGGAATTCACAACAGATTTTGCGTCCAGGTAATCAGTACTTCCGCCAAACTCGGTTAACAGTAACTGATAGCTAAACAGGCCATCTGAATCCCCAATTAGTTGCAGAGGAGTTGAGAATGTCAGGACGGTGCCATTAAGGGTGTATGGAACCGAGCCACGAAAGGAACCCCACCCTCCAGAGGTCGGCTCGTCGGAACTGGGGAAGACATTACGTACTCGAATGTCACCTGCAACCGGGATTTCTGCTCCGCGAATAATTGCTTCAAGTCCGCTATAGTATGGCGAGCCTCCAAACACGGGTAAGTTTCCATCCGCGTCAATATAATACTGAAATGAATCAGCTTGTCGATTAAACTCATCAACTGTAAAAAAGTCGGGTACTTCGTTGAATTCTATTGTGAATATCACTTTCTGAGTATCAAGATTTGCCACCGCTGACTGGGAGTGGATCATTAGTGCAGCTTGCGCTGGTAAGGAGAGACTTAAACCTATAGTGACACCTAAAGTGTAGTTAGCTATTTTTCCTAACATATTGCAGCCATTTTCAGTGGATCTCCATATATTTTACTTTAATACTTGCAAAGTCCACAATTATTTCTGTTTGCTCAGTTCTTGTTATGGTTCATTTGGCTTGAAGGTAGAGGGCGGAGCTAGAAATGGATGCTTTTGGCGATTATACATGGTGTTGGTTATGAAAGGCTTGGCTAAATGGCGATGATGCTAAACCGTATTTGGAAAAAGAAGTTAATCAAAAATTAGCTAAATTAGAAACAATTCAAGAAGAGGAGTCTTCAGAATGAAATTACCTTATACTATTGTTATTCAATGGAGTGATGAAGATGGATGTTATTTAGTCCATTTACCTGAATTTCCTACTCAACAATTTCATACTCATGGAGATACATATCAAGAAGCATTAAGCAATGCTCAAGAAGTTTTAGAATTGCTGGTTGAAGAGTATCAACAAGATGGTAAACCTTTACCTCAACCTAAACCTTTAGTTATTTCTCAAGTTGCTTAGGGTGGGAAAAGAGCGATTCGCCAAGTTAAACTACAGAAGTATCTCCCAAGTATTTTGTATTTATGAGCAATTTACTAGAAACAGTTTCACCGCCAGAAATTACCCCATTGGTGTTGCAAATGTCTCCGGCGATCGAAATGACAGACGAACAATTTTTTAATTTCTGTCAGCAAAACCAAAACTATCAAATTGAACGCACCGCCAACGGAGAAATTACCATTATGCCTCCCACAGGTTCCGAAACTGGAAATCGCAACTTTGATTTAATTGTACAATTAGGAATCTGGACAAGGCAAAATGGAACCGGAATCGGTTTTGATTCTTCTGCTGGTTTTACTCTTCCCAATGGGGCGATTAAATCCTCGGATGCAGCTTGGATCAAACTGGAAAAATGGCAAAGTCTCACTCCTGAACAACAGCAAAAATTTGCCCCTATTTGTCCTGATTTTATTGTTGAGTTACGTTCCCCTAGTGACAACTTACAAACTCTTAAAGATAAATTGCAAGAATATATAGATAACGGTACATCTCTTGGTTTATTAATCGATCGCAAAAACCGTCAAGTATACATTTATCGTCCTAATGCCGAAATTGAATGTTTAGACAATCCTGCTACTATTAATTGTCAACCAGTTTTACCAGGATTCATTTTAGATTTATCAACTATATGGTAAAGCTTTTTATCATGTCCGTTTGATTAAGTAGGTGTAAATAAATAAAGTGATAATAGTTATATGAGGATGGATCGGGCATCCTGCCCACCCCACAGTAGGGGCAATTCATGAATTGCCCCTACTGTGGGGTGGGCTAGGAGAGCCCGACGAGAGTTTTCACTTTAGTTATATGTATCTAGTTACTCTTTTTCCGATCGCTCAATCGTAAAGTAAAAAGTACTCCCTTCTCCCAACACACTCTCTACCCAAATTTTCCCTTTGTGCTTTTGGACAATAGTTTTACAAATAGCTAAACCTAAACCTGTTCCACCTTTCTGACGGGAATCAGAAGCATCAACTTGTTGAAAACGCTCGAAAATAGTTTCTAACTTATCCGATGGTATTCCTCTTCCTTCGTCTTGCACAGAGAAGCGAATCTCAGAATCAGAAGTTTCATGATTTACTAACTCTGCTTTCAACCAAATTGTACTATCAGGAGGAGAAAATTTGATGGCGTTGCTGAGTAAATTAGTGATTACTTGGACGATCGCACCAGGACTTGCCCATAAATTAACAGAAATTGGCACAACTTTAATTGTAATCGATGCTTGATTGGCAAGAGTTTGCACTGACTCAACTGCCTGTTTCATCAACTCACTTGCTTCACATTCTTCTATTAGTAGTTCAACACTGCCAGATTCTAGACGTTCCAAATCTAAAATATCATTGACTAACTGCACCAAGCGAGTGCTATTATTCACTGCCATCTGTAAAAAATGGTGGAACTTCTCCGGTTGATTGTCAAATCTTCCCGATTGAAGTAACCCTAAAGCGCCACAAATCGAAGTTAGTGGGGTGCGGAGTTCGTGACTAACTACAGAAATAAATTCATCTTTGACTCGTTCCGCTAATTGCCGATCGCTAATATCTTGAACCTGAGAAACAAAATACAACGGAGTACCATTTTGCTCTCGGATCACAGATGTACTTTGATTCGTCCAAATCACCTTTCCTTGCTTATGGATGCAGCGTTTTTTCATTTGGAAAGACCGCTGTTTGCCCGATAGTAATTGTTGCACATTTTGCTGTTCAGCGTTGATGTCTTCTGGGTGAACAATAGCCCAAAAAGTTCGTTGCAATAATTCTGTTTCACTGTAGCCGACTAGATCGCAAAGTGCCTGATTAACTTCCATAAATTGTCCATCCAGCGCCACTAATGCCATGCCAATTGCGGCATCATCAAATGCTAGTCGGAATCTGGCTTCACTTTCGCGCAAAGCTGCTTCGGCACGTTTGCGATCGCTAATATCTTGCACAATCCCATGCCCAACAATGTCACCATTGTCTCGCTTTTCCAAGAAAGAACGCCTCGCCAATAACCACTTCAACTTACCCGATGGCGTAATCACTCGCCATTCATAAGAGAACGGCTCTAAGGTGATCAAATTTTGGCGCACAGCTGTATTATAGGCTTCTACATCCAGAGGATGCCATTGTTTATAAATTAGCGAAAAATCTGCCAAAGCTTGCTCAGGCTTAATTTCTAATATATCTTCAACGGCTGCACTGATATATTCCAGCCGAGTAGATCCATCTGGCGAATGAACAATAGTGTAAATCATTCCGGGTACATTACTCACCAACTGCTGAAACCTGGCTTCACTTTCGCGCAAAGCTGCTTCTGCACGTTTGCGATCGCTAATATCCGTAATCAGTGCATAATATCCGTGAACAGTTTCATGTTCATCCATATCTGGAACTAAAACCGCAGAAATATGGCGAGTTTTATTACCTTGATAAGCAACTTCTGCTTCGTAGGTGACAGTTTTTCCCGCCAAAGCTTGAGTGATGTATGGAAGTACTTTTTGATAAGCTTCTTGTCCAATTACTTCCTGAATAGTCTTGCCTAAAATATCTTCTTTGTGACAATTAAACCAGACTTCGTAGGTTTTATTCACGAAACGGTAACGTTGAGAAGCGTCAGTATAAGAAATACAACCAAAAACCGAATCAGTAATTAATTGCAACTGAGCTTTGCTTTCTCTTAATGCCTGTGTTTGTTTTGCAACCTGTTGCTCTAATTCTCGCTCATAGTTGGCTCGTAGTTGTTCGCTTTGTCGTCGTTCGCTAATGTCTCGAAAAGCATTGATTGCATAGAGCACTTTACCACTTTTATCAAAAACCGGAATGGTGTTAACTTCGATCGGCACTCGTCGTTTATTCACTTCAATTTCCATATCATCAATATAAACCGATTCCCCTTGCAATCCTCGAATTGCCGGAAGTTCTTCGGTTGGGTAAAACTCGTTAGTACCTGCTATATAAAGCTGATAAACTTCGGAAAGTTTTTCCGCAGGAGTTGAAGTCACTCCCGGCGTTAAAATTTCTTTGCCTTTGTTATTAACAAAAATGACTTGTCCAGAAGGAGCATGAACGCTGATCCCAACTGGAACACTATCCAAAAAAGTTTCCAGGGTTTGTTGATTTTCTTGAAGTGCCTGAAAAGAAGCGTTAAGCTGAGTCATCATTTGATTAAACCCAACTCGCAGGGCATCGACTTCTTGAATGCCAGTGGGAGTGAGTGGCGAAACGGGTTTTCCCGCAGAAAATGCTTGAGTGCAAAGGTTCAGCGTTTGAATGGGTTGAGTAATTTTCCGCGCCGTCCACAAACCCAGTAAAATGGAACCCATCAAGGCTAAACTACAGAGTAGTGCAGTGCGATAAGTATTTGCCTGGATTTCGCCGAGAAAATCCGATTCTGGAACTACAATTACAATTAACCAATCCAGTCCAAATCGATCGCGAAATGGTATAACTTGAACAAATTGTGTTGCGTTGTTTTGTGCAATATCAAACTGTTCAGTATCATTAATTTGGCTTAAACTTTGGAAGCGTTTGATTAATTGTAGAGTTGTTTCTCGAATGATGGGATTTTTGCTTTCTGTGGCTTTAGTACGCTGCAATTTTCCGCCTTTAGATGTGAATAAGGGGTAGTCGGTGGAACTAGCAATTAATAATCCCGATCGCTCGATCATAAAAACTTGCCCTGATGGACTAATATGCAGAGATGAGAGAAATTGATTGAAATAATCGAGGGTAATATCGGTTGCTACCACTCCCTTAAGTTTGCCGAAACTGTTATAAATTGGTAATCCAGCCGAAATTCCCAATGTTTCTGTGCGGGTGATAAATTGGTAGATCGGACTCCATGTTGCCTGACCTGCTTGCTTGGGAGTTTGATACCAAGGTCTGATTCTGGCATCATAATTCTCAGTCATTACCAGGGTGCGGATCTTGTTACCTTTGGCATCAGTATCAGAAATAGAATATGCGCCTTTGGTAAAGCGTTGAGTGCGGTAAAGACTAATTGATTTTTTTTGCCCAGAATCAATCATACCAGGTGAAGGGAAAGAGGTTCTTTGCGCCGAACCAATCATTCCTCCGCGTTCGTTGGCGATCGCTATTGTACTAACTGAAGGAAACCGCGAGATTTGTTTCCCAAAAAATTTTTCTAAAGTTTCTGTATCTTCTGTTTGGAAGTCGGGTATTATCCCTAAATTAATGGCATCGGCGTTAAGTTGGTTAACCAGATGCGGAACTTCCAGGGTTTTTTCTAGGTAAAGTGTGGTGCGATTTCCAACTTCTTTGCTCAACTGATGCGCTAGGTTTTCAACAACCCGCTGCCCGCTGCGAAAGGATAGATAGCCCACTAAGGTTACTGCGCCTACGGTTTGCAACACAAAGGGAACCACTAACACCCATCGCAAGGGGAGGTTTAACTTTGGGTGAGAGAGGCGTTGCAGGGGAGCGATCGGCATAAAAGTTAGCTGAACAAAGAGATATAATTGAAACCCTGACAATTCCGATTATTCCCCAGACTTTTCTTTAATTCAAGCTTTATAGCAAAAAGCAAAAGGTAAAAGCCAACAAAAGCAATGGTTTTACCAATTAAGAAAGTTCATTAAGCTGTGACAATTGCTCTACAATAAAATTTGCTTTTCTCTATTTTGTGTCACAATTAGGTGCAAAGTAGTTCACGATCTCACTAACTGTTATGACATCTACCGAGTCTCATGTTTATCCGGTAATTTGGCAAAAAGACCAGGTTTTGCTAATAGATCAAAATCGTTTGCCTGCTGAGTATACTTTAGTAGAAATTAGTAACTCTGATGATATGGCATTGGCAATTAAAACGATGATTGTTAGGGGTGCGCCTGCGATCGGAGTTGCTGCTGCTTACGGAATGTATTTAGGGGCGCGAGAGATTCAAACCGAAAACCGGGAATTGTTTTTAACCCAGTTGGAAAAAGTTGCCGAAAAGTTACGCGCCACTCGCCCAACTGCGGTAAATTTATTCTGGGCAATTCAAAGAATGTTAACTACTGCCCGTCGCACTTTAGGCTCAGTAGAATATCTGAAAGAGTTATTACTAGAAACGGCAAAAAATATCAATTTAGAAGACTTACAAACTTGTCGCTCTATAGGCGATTATGGTTTAGAAGTTTTACCAAAAACCCCAGAAAAATTAACAATTTTAACTCATTGTAATGCTGGCGCTTTAGCTACTGCTGGTTATGGTACGGCTTTGGGTGTAGTCCGTTCTGCTTGGCGAGAAGGACGTTTAGCAAGGGTTTTTGCTGATGAAACTCGTCCCCGGTTACAAGGGGCAAAATTAACCGCTTGGGAATGTGTCCAAGATCAGATTCCGATTACTTTAATTACTGATAATATGGCAGCCCATTGTATGAAACAAGGTTTAATTCATGCTGTGGTTGTCGGTGCGGATAGAATTGCTGCTAATGGGGATACTGCGAATAAAATAGGGACTTATAGTGTAGCGATTTGTGCCAAAGCACATAATATTCCTTTCTTTGTAGCTGCACCACTTTCCACTATTGATTTTAGCTTAGTTGATGGCAGTCAAATTCCCATTGAAGAACGCGATCCTTCCGAGATTTACCAAATTGGAAAAACCCTGATTACGCCAGAATGTGTCAATTTTTATAATCCCGCTTTTGATGTAACTCCAGCAAATTTAATTACGGCAATTATTACTGAGTTTGGTGCAGTTGCGCCTGGTGAATTGAAACAGTTTGAGGAAAAGCAAGCGGTTTAATTTAGTTGCGGTTTTTTTGGTGGTAGCGATCGCGTAGCGTGCTGTAGGCGATCGATCCTTTCGGTTTTAGTAATAAGGCAAGTTGCTAGTTATTTACATAAAGGTACGTAGTTGGGCTTTAGCCCTCATAAAGCCAGGTTTCAGAAGAGGGCTAAAGCCCAACTACGTACAAAGAATAAAACTATTCTTATAACTAGCAACTTGGGTTAATAGCACAGCATCGTTAAAATTTCCGGTGATTTTTAGCATTTTTTCTGGTGCTGTGCTTATACTGTTTAGTTAATATAGAACCAAGATTTTTTAGTGTTATTTGGTGCTGAATATGAACATTGAATTGCGGTTAAAGTATTTGTTATATCTTTGCCAAAAAGAGCGCGATCGCGGTTTTACCATTATAGATGTTGTGGTAGCGATCGCTATTCTCGGACTTTTAACCTTAGCAACTTTACCAAGTCAAATTTCCCAAGCACAGAATAGCAGAGAAGCAGAGGGGAGACAATACGTTAGTGCTATCAACAAAGCACAACAAGCTTATTACGCACAACATAGCATTTTCGTAATTAATACCGACCCTATCGCTTGGGGTAGCTTGGGAGTTGGTATTAAAACCCAAACTTCTAGTTACAAATACTTAATTTCAGCAATTGGTAACAACGGAGTTAATGCCTTTGCCACTCCTATGCTACTTAAAGTATTACGAAGTTACACAGGAGTTGTCGGTTTAATTGCACCAGATCCCAAAGGTGAAAAAGTTACCCAAGCCATAGTTTGTGAAACTAAAAATCCTGGGAATTATCCAAAAAGCGGGATAGTAACTCGAACTAAAGTGCAATGTCCAGATAATGCTAATCAAATTTCTCCTAACTAATATAAATATTTAGGGAAATAGTCTAGCAATTTGAACTTCAATTTCAGGAAAAGCTAATAAAAAAAGAGTCGCTTCTTCATTGAGAATAGTTTCTTGTTGATAGGTTTGATTGACAATTTCTCGAAACACTCGAACTTGGCGCGTGTTAACATCAAGAATCCAGTAATCTGCTATTCCGGCTTTAGCATAAGCAGCTGCTTTTTGTTTGCGGTCTTGTTCTAAAGTGGTATCAGAGATTTCTATTAACAAAAAAGTATCTGCTGGAGTACAACGTCTCTACAAGGGTTTCAAGTTGTAGAGTTAGCTACTCCCTATATCTGATGGCTTAGCCCCCCTTATTAAGGGGGGTTGGGGGGATCTAAACCTAGTAATCACAGCCGAAGATCCCCCCTAACCCCCCTTACTCAAGGGGGGAACAGGAAATAATTAATAACTAGCAACTTGCGTTATTAGCCTGCGAATTGATTCGGAGAACGACAGGTGCAAGATATCAGCGATCGAGATCACAAAACTATATGATCTAGATCTCTTTACATTTATTTACAGTTTGTTACATTTATTTACAGAGATGAGAAACGAAGAAAAAAATCAGAAACTTAGGAGATTGAACATGAAAGCTAACTATTCTTATGCTTCCGCTATTTTCAACGCTGACTTCAACAACTTTGCAAATATCACTGGCAATCAAGCTTGGTCGTTATTCTTTACCAATGGTCAAGACGATGCAGCGTTAGGAGATAATCCAGAAGCAGGAAAGTTTTTCACTAATATAACGATCGCAGTCGTCGCTGCTTCCATCTTAGGATCTTGTATTTTCACCTCCATCTAAAGTAGTTAATTTATCAAAAAAGAATCCCCGCCGGATTGAACTGCGGGGGATTCTTTTTTGAGGCTATTTTGCAGATACTAACTGAGTTTTGTCAAATAATTGTGCCAAACGACGCACGGATCGATCGCGCCAGTTCCCCTTGCCATAAGCATAGCCAGCAATCAAGGGCAACGCCACCGTAGCTTCCGAAAATACCATTTGTTCGACGTTTTTGTTGACTTTTCCCCAAGAATGTGCTTCTCGCAAAGTAGAACCAGATAACGCACCATCTCGTTCGTCTGCGACAGTAATTTGAATTGTGTATTTGTGCATTGTCACATCAAATCCCAACATTTCCGCCGCCACAACCGTATCTTGGGCAAAGTTTTTCGGTACGCCACCACCAATCATTACCAATCCAGTATATTTCGCGGCAAGTTTGCACTGGGTTAACTCGCGGAAATCTCCCACCGAATCAATAGTAAGATGAGATTCTGGCGAATTCCACTGGTGATGTACTAAACCAAAACCAGCAGAACAATCACTAAAAGCAGGAACAAAAATGGGTACTTGATGTTGATAAGCAGCTAATACAACTGACGGTGTATCTGTTTTTTGTTTCTCCAGATATGCACCCATTTCTTGAATAAATTCCCGCGAAGAATAGGGGCGCTTTTCTAAAGAATTAGCAATTTCCGCGATCGTCATATCGCACACCCGCAGTTGATCTTCATCAATGTAGGTGTCGTAAATGCGATCGATCCTTTCCTGGCGTAGCATTTCATCATCTGCTAAAGGATCGCCGACATAGTGACGAAAACCTAACGCTTCAAAGAAATCCTGATCCACAATATTAGCACCAGTGGAAACGATCGCATCCACCATATTATGAGTAATCAGGTCATACACTACATTTTTCAATCCGGCGCTAAACAAAGAACCTGCCAAACATAAAATAATTGCACAATCTGGATCTTGCAGCATTTCATCGTAGATTTTCGCCGCCCTTCCCAAGTTGCGTGCTTGAAATGCCATCTGACTCATAGACTCTACCAAGCCTACAACATCAAAGGATTTAATATCAATTGGTTGCACAATTTCTTGCAATAAATCTTGCCGATTCATCACTTTCTCCTGCATTTAATTAAAGTACTAAAAACTAACTACGAAACACACATCGACAGGGAGTATCCCGTTTTGGTAAATATATTTGTAGGGGCGAAGCATTCCGGCAGTAAATCTTTGTTTCTAATCAATAGCTTATCTACCGGAATGCTTCGCCCTTACCAAATTGGGATGCTCCCGATCGACACTTCGATCGATTAAGTACTAGGCGCTTCGCAGTGGTCGTACCAAGAAATAGCAGGATCGGATTCTCGTCGCTTACCTAAGCGAATTTGGAGATCCCAAACCACAGTGGAGATGATGGATGGACTCGCCAATTTAGCTTTTTTACACCTCGTATAAGTCCGCTTTTTAAACATAGCAGATTAGAGTTTAATTGCAATCCCCTTACAGGGGATAGAATCAATGAAATAGAACTTGACTGGGTTTTGCGATCGTGCTACTTTCAGTCAAAGATATGGAAATTTTAGGTCTTCGCACCCAATCGGGGCAAATGCTACAACCGTTAACAGCAGTGATACCAAAACAAGTAAGACTCCTCGCCCAAGTTGAGTGGGCGACAGGTTTCACTCATCTGAATTAACCTACAGGTAGCACAAAAGTTTTTAATTTTGTGGAATAGATCGCTTTAGAGAAGAGAGATTCTCTTGGTTGTATTTTGTGCGAGCCTTAATATCGGATAAATTGAATTTCCCAAATAATTTGGAAGTATCCACTGCTATAAAAATGGGAATTATTACCCATTACCTATTACCCATAGAGGACAAGTTTACAAATGCTAGTTTCTGCTGACCTTTCATCGAATTTAACAATTTCAGATACTCAAAGCTACATTGACCTAGAAACTACTTACGGTGCCGATAATTACCATCCCTTAGATGTAGTAATTACTAAAGGTAAAGGGGCTTGGGTATGGGATATTGAAGATAACAAATATCTCGATTGTTTGAGTGCTTATTCAGCATTAAATCAAGGGCATTGTCATCCGAGAATTTTTCAAGCAATGGTAGAACAAGCCAAAAAAGTCACCCTGACTTCTCGCGCTTTTCGCAATGACCAATTAGGCAAATTTTATGAAAAACTTTGCCAAATTTCCGGCTTACCGAAAGTATTGCCGATGAATTCTGGTGCCGAAGCTGTAGAAACAGCAATTAAAGCGATTCGCAAGTGGGCATATACGATCAAAGGCGTAGCTAAAAGTCAAGCAGAAATTATCGTATGTAGCAATAACTTTGCCGGACGAACTATTAGTATTGTCAGCTTTTCAACCGAAGAACAATATCAACATGGTTTTGCACCTTTCACTCCCGGTTTTAAAGTCGTTCCCTACGGAGATGTGGCAGCTTTAGAAGCAGCTATTACACCAAATACGGCGGCTTTTTTCCTAGAACCAATTCAAGGAGAAGGGGGAATTATGATTCCGCCAGATGGCTATTTAAAACAAGCCGAACGTATTTGTCGTCGAAATAACGTGCTGTTAGTATTTGATGAAATTCAAACAGGTTTGGGACGCACGGGCAAAATGTTTGCGTTTGAACATGAAGGAGTAAAACCCGATGGAATTACAATTGGCAAAGCTTTATCGGGTGGTTTTTATCCGATATCCGCGTTTTTGAGTACATCCGAAGTGATGGATGTATTTAATCCCGGAGATCATGGGAGTACCTTTGGAGGAAATCCTTTAGCAGCTGCGATCGCCATTGCCGCACTCGATGTAATTGTAGACGAAGAATTGCCAGAAAGAGCAGCAGAATTGGGCAATTATTTTATTTCTAAATTACAAGCAATTCCCAGTCCCCACATTGAAGAAGTAAGAGGACGAGGATTGTTAATTGGTGTTGAATTAAAACCGGAAGCAGGCGGTGCCAGAAGATTCTGCAAAGCACTGATGAAAGAAGGGATTCTCGCCAAAGAAACCCGCGAAAACATTATTCGATTTGCCCCACCCTTGGTAATTTCGCGATCGGATTTAGATTGGGCATTAGAGAGAATTGAACAAGTGTTAATAGCCAGTTAATTAGCTGAAGTTGGTAATTGTGCTTTTTTGACATTTCCCCTATTTGAAATACAGGGGAAATGTTAATGTAACTAAAACTTGAGATGAACTAATTACTTTTAGTTAATTTTTGGTTCAGAAGCTTGCAAAAAGTTTTCTAATATATTATTGTTTTATAGCAGTCGGTTCCAACGGGGAGCAGCCGTTGGAGGAAACGGGGAAAGTTCGGTGTAAATCCGGCACTGTCCCGCAACTGTGAAGAGAAGACTAAAATCTCTGAGTCAGGATGCCCGCCGATAAATATTTATTTATTTGCACTTAACTATCTGCGAGGTACAGACGGAGACGCTACGCGAACGCATTAACCTCAAAGATCGCCGTGAAAATGCTGATGTTTTGTACAATAATGCTAATTTAAGGCTGGAAGGACAACTAGACGATCGCAATACTCTCACCTTCAGCGCCCTCTACCTCACCAAAGATTTTGGAGTCGCCGGAGGAGTTCCAATTCCAGATACTATTGGTGCATTTAATACCTTAACTCCTAAAGCCAGACAATATACTGATGAAGTATTGTTAGATTTAACTTGGCAATCTAAGTTAGGTAATAGTAACGATTCACTTTTAACTACTCGTGTTTACAGCGATTTTCTTAACTATAACTACAACAATCCCGACCCAAACAATTTCGGGACAAAAGATGAAGTGAATCGGCGGGCAGTTGGACTGCAAGTGCAGCATAACTGGCAACTGGCGAAAAATCAACGCTTGACTTATGGGGCAGATTATCGGAATACGCGATCGCGCAATACCACCTTTAGTTATGGTACAAACATAAGTGATGTAAACTACGATGGCGATATCAATCAAGGCGCACTATTCGCCCTTTACGAGGTGAATTTTACTCCCAGTTTTAGCGTTAATTTAGGACTCAGGCAAGATTTTAATAGTTTAGTAAATGGTTCTTTTACCTCTCCCAGTGTTGGCGCAAGATTTATTGTGGGAAAAACTACTACCATTAGAGCCAACTATGCTAGAAGTTTTCGCGCCCCGCTAATTTCCAACCTAGAAGGGTTAGCTGCTTTTAATGTAGTAGGTAATCCAGATTTAAACCCAGAACGGGGAGATAGTTTTGATATTGGTATCGATCAACAATTGGGTAAAATTGGGCTGTTGCGGCTGACATTTTTTCATAATACAATTTCCGAGCTAATTAATTTTAAGTTTGGCTCTCCCAGCACTTACGAAAATATCGGAAAAGTGAGAACTTTGGGTTTAGAAGCCGATCTTAACGTGCGACTGGCTCGGAATTTTTTCGCTTTTGCTAACTATACCCTTAACGAACCGCGAATTGTGAGCGATCGCAACTCCGATATCGAAGGTAACTCACTCAGTTTTCGAGATGCCGATAGCCTGAATTTTGGACTTGCCTACGAAACACCCAAAGGCATTTATGCAGGTATTATTCTGCGCTACCTCAGCAGTTACTTTGTTAACAACACGAATACCGAATCTTTACCTGGATACACCACACTCGATTTGAAATTTCGTATCCCCCTGGGAAGGACTGTAATGTTGAACGGTAACTTAGATAATTTACTCGATCGGCAATACGAACTATATCCCGGTTATCCCGCTGTCGGACGTAGCTTTCGCCTGGGTATCAGTTCCACATTTTAGGAGATTGAAATGAGTGAATTTTCTCGCCTAGTTACACCCCTTAACCGTTGCATAACTGAACAGTTGCCAACGGGCGGACAGATTGAATATGAAGACTTTCCTTGCACGATCGATGTAACTGGCCCTCTGTTATATACTCTGTTTCAGGAACGTTGGCAGGAAACTCAGATCGGTCACGTCGTAGAAGGTAGTGTACTAGAACTAGAATTTACTCAACCCCCGAAAATTTGCGTTCTCTACGATGGCTATTTGACAGTAGTTACTGAAGCATGGCATTTGCACCTTTGTTTGGAAGAACATTTAGGTGGACCTTTGGAAAAAACGCCCCCAGAACTGAGACAGCAACGCTTAGTTAATCGTGCATCTTTGTATCGTCGGTTGAATGAACGGGGAGAAGCGCGGAGTTGGGGCATTCAGTTCTGGAATGGTGCTGGGGAAAAGATGATGAATCTGTTTTTGCCTAATCCTTTTGTGGGCGAAGATGAAGAGTTATTACCAGAAGCTAAACCGCAACTTTCAAAATTAAGTCTTTATCAAGAATTACGCGAGATTTACGTTTTGGGTAATCGCCCTATACCTTTTGAGAACAACCCTCTCAAGCGCCCCTATTTGGCAGTTTGTCGTTCTAGTCGCTGTTACCCTTCGCGCAACTGGCAACCGATCGTTGAGGCGTTGCAAGAGGCGGTAAAAGCAGCCGGAATTGATGTGTATGTGATGACTTCCGGTTGTTTGGAGGTTTGCAAGATGGGGCCTGTAGTGTTTTATTCGGGCGATGGTACCTGGTATACCCGCGTTAATCCCGATCTTGCCGATCGGATTGTCCGAGAACATTTGGTACAAGGTCAACCGATTAAAGATCATCTTTATCCACCAGTCAAGGTGGAATGTTAAAGTTTGCAATTTTGATTAATTCAAAGGAGACAATAGTATGAGTTACATTGAATCAAATCTGACATTAAAACCAAATCTAACTCAAGATTGGTTTCGGGGATGTAAAGCGATCGCTAAAAGTCAATTTTGGTTTTTCCTCCTCTTAGCTTTAGCAACGGCAAGTAATGTTCTTTATACTTGTAACATTCCCTTGGTGGGATTTGGTGCGATCGCCGGATCGACTCTTCCCCGTCGTCGCGCCTTAGCTACAGTACCTCTGCCTATCAACAGTTAATTGATTTGATTAGTCCGCTGCAAATTCCTACCTATTGGCTTTCTGGCAATCACGATTGCTTGTCGGTAATGAAAGAAGTTCTCGTTCATCCGCTTTTTCATGCACCAAAAGCTGTAATTATAGGTGGTTGGCAATTAATTTTATTGGATTCAACTTTAGCTAATTCCCGTTTTGGCGAAGGTGAAATATCTCCCCAGTCGTTGCAATTTTTAGCAAAAAGTCTCGAAGTTGAACTTCCTACTTTGATAGCTTTGCACCATCATCCTTTGCCTTTTGGGATTGATTGGTTAGATCTGATAAAAGTTAAAAATGGCAATGAATTACTTGACCTGATCGATCGCGCCCCCAAGTAAAAGCCGTAGTTTTCGGTCATATTCATGCGGCTTTTCACCAAAAACGAGGTAATATTGATTTCTACGGCAGTCCTTCGACTTGCGTACAGCTAGATTTACCGCAAGCTACAACCTTAGAAAAGCAACCTGGTTTTCGCTTGTTTCATTTGCATTTTGATGGCACGCACCAAACTGAAATTCATCGTGTTTTGCTACGCAGCAAAAACCCCTAATAATTTAGCGCAGTAAGTACGAAAGAACCATTATTTTCGAGTAGCGATCGCTAATTTAGCTCCTTTTACCCGACGTAATCGATCCATTACTTCTACTACACGACCATGATTAACTGCTTTATCTGCATTTAAAATTACATAAGATTCAGTGTTAGGATCAATTTTGCCTCTGACTTCAGATTCTAACTTTTCTAATTCGATTGGTTGACGATTCAGCGCGATCGCACCATCAGGTAAAATCGAAACATTAATTTGCTCTGTCTTTTGCACTTGTGCTGTAGAAGCTTGGGGTAAATTTACAGGCAACCCTTCCGAGCGAGTTAAAGATAAAGAGGAAATAATAAAGTAAGCTAAAATTGAGAAGATTACGTCAATCATCGGCGTAATATTAATTCCTATATTTCTTTCTGATTCGTCAGGTAGACGCATAATATTCTTTTCCTTGTTCGTAATGACGACGATATAACAATTCTAATTGACCACCGTATTCTTGAATCATTGCCAATTGTCGTAAGTAAAAACTGCGAAATGTGTTAGCAAATATTAGTGTGGCAATTGCTACTACTAATCCCATAACTGTGGAAATTAATGCTTCACTAATTCCACCCGTTACACCTGCACTTTGAGTTCCTGCTATATTACCAAGTTTTAAGGAAGAAAAAGCTGTCATTAAGCCTAAAACAGTTCCTAATAAACCTAGTAAAGGAGCTAGGGCAACAATGGTTTCAAAAGCATTATTAAATCGCTTTAAGGTTGGAATTTCTGCCTGTGCAGCAGTTTCTAATGCTAAGCGAAACTCTTCAGGTCTAGGATTATCTAACTCTAAAGCTTCTAGGAAAATTCGGGCGATCGGTAAATCTGCATTTTCCTTAAGTAATTTGATTGCCGTACTAGGTTTTAGGGGATACAATTTCAACGCCTCTCGCACTATTCGACTCTGGCGACGATGCACTTTGAGCCAAAACCAAGAGCGTTCTGTAATTAGTGCGATCGCAATTATCGAAAATCCTAACAAAGGCCAAGCGACTATTCCGCCAGCCAAGAAATACTCAACTGCTCTCATACTCTTTGTTTAACTTTTGCTCATAATTATTGTATCGGATAAGGTACATTGTTAAGAGTAATGGCACAGATTACTGCTTGTCACCAATTTGTGCATTTTGGGGAAAAAGTTTAGGGGATGAGTATTTCCAGCTTTTGTTTAAAACAACGAGAGAAAGAGAAAGCAGTATTTAAAAGCATCCTGGCGTACAGCTTTGTAGGTTCAGCAGTATTGCATCTTTTACTAGCTTTCGGGATTGCCCTATTGTGGTCAAAAGAGCCATCATTGGTAGACGATCCAATAGAAATAGTTGTGTTGGATGCACCAGAACCGGAAGTCAAAAAGCCGGAACCAGAAACACCAAAACCAACTTTGCAACCAGTTGTTAAGCCAACGCCGGAAAAACCGATCGCCAAAATTACCCCCGAACCGATTCCCAAACCAAAACTAGAACCAGTTCCCAAACCAAAATCAGAACCGATTCCCGAACCAAAATCAGAACCAGTTCCCGAACCAAAAATAATTACTCCGCCACTGATAAAAGTTGAAACAGTGAAACCCCCAATACCGGAATTACCTGCAAAACCACAGCCAGTGAATGAACCGAACGAAACTCCCAGCGCACCAACACCCGACAGAAGCGCTGAAACATTACCACCGCCTAAAATTGCCCGAACAGAAGATTTGTCAAAACCAGAACCAGAAAAACTTCAAACTCCCCAAGCTTTGCAAAGTCCTTTAGCTAGTGCGAGGAATTTTCGGAATCAATTTACCGAATCGCCGCCTGTGGAAACTGACACAAGAACTGAAGAAACACCAACTTTACCAAGAGGATTAACTCCAAATCAACAACCAGTTAATAATTCGCCTGTCACTAGTCAACCGCTACAATCATCTGTAACAGAGAATCGGACATTTCGCGATCGCATTGCCGCCACAAATAACTCTGCTACTGAAACTAATCCCGCTGACAATGAAACGCTGACCAATCCCACATTACCAGGAACAATTCCCCGATCGCAAGTTAACAACGTGCCTATTACCAGTCAGCCATTGCAATCAAGTAGCAGCGGAAATCGAACATTTAGAGATACTTTTGCTAATAGCAATAATTCACCCACAACTATTAGTCCCAGCAACGAGCTTTCAAATACTACTCCCGGAGTTCCCGGACAAGTAACCGCAAATCGCCAAATCCCAAATCAACCAGTAACTAGAAGTCAACCGCTGCAAACAGCTAGTAGTAACCGAAGTTTTAGAGACAGTTTTACTAATAATAATAGTTCTCCTTCTGACATGAATAATACTCAAATTTCTCCGACAACACCGGGAACTTCCACAGGAGTAGCAGTAAATCAGCCACCTGCGAAAAGGAATACCAGACAACAAGGAGAAAATCAAGAAAATCAAAGGGGCGATCGAACTGCAACGAGAAGAGGTGCAAGAGGTGGAACATTACGTTGCGTTAGTGGGTGCGAACCTGAATATCCATCAGATTTAGAGTTTGTGGAAGGTAGACCAGTAGTTGTGTTTGTTGTGCAAGCAGATGGTAGCACAACCAATCCGCAACTAGTTGAATCTAGTGGGAATAGCCAATTAGATCGAGCAGCTATGGAAGCCGTGCAAAAAATGCGATTCGCGCCTTCAAATGAAGGAAATAAAACTGTAAGATTCGCAATTAATTTTGCTACAAGTGGTTCTGAATTTGAGCGCCAAGCTCGTCAACGTCGAGAAGAAAATGAGCGTTTGCGACGAGAAAGAGAACGGCAACGTCAAGAAAACTTAAATAGGGAAAACTAATTTTTAGGGTGAAATTAATGTCAAAATTTGGAATGGGATTTCTCATTGCTTGTGCTGTAATTGCTTCTCCTTTAGTTGGTCAAGCAGCTGTGATTAATTTGCCTGATGGCGGTCGTTGTGAGGGAGAAATTACTAACGGTCTATTGAATGGGAAAAGTGTTTGTCAGTATGGAAATGGCGATCGCTACGAGGGCACTTTCGTCAACGGCAAAAAAGAAGGTAAAGGAGTTTATACTTTCGCAGATAAAAGCCGTTATACCGGAGAATTTAAAGACGATCGAATTAATGGAAAAGGAGTTTGGGAATATCCCGATGGCGATCGCTATGAAGGCGAATTTAGTAATGGCAAACCGAATGGTAACGGAGTTTATATTACAGCCAATGGTGGTCGTTACGAAGGACAATTTAAAGATGGTGTTCCTGATGGTAAAGGAACTTACATTTTTCCAAATGGAAACAAATGTTCGGGAAATGTTGCTAATGGTCAAATTAGCGGTACTGGCAGCTGTATTTATGCCAATGGCAACCGTTACGAAGGTGAATTAAGTAATAACCAACCAAGTGGTAAAGGAGTTTATACTTTTGCCGATGGTGGTAGTTACAAAGGGGAATTTACTAATGGACAGTTCAATGGTACAGGAGTAAGAGAATATCCTAATGGGAATCGTTATGAAGGGACTTTTCGTAATGGTAAACCGGAAGGACAAGGAACTTTTACCATAGCTAAAGAAGGTACTTACAAAGGGGAATTTAAAGAGGGTCAATTTAATGGCAAGGGAGTTTTCACTTTTGCTAATAATAACCGTTATGAAGGAGATTTTCAGCAAGGGAAGTTTCATGGTAGGGGAATTTATGTGTTTGCTAATGGCGATCGATGTGAAGGACAATTTAGTGCCGGGAATTTAAATGGTAAAGCTGTCTGTAAATACGCCAATGGTGATAGTTATGATGGCGAATTTCGTAACGGAGATAAACACGGAACAGGGGTTTATATTTATGCTGATGGGACAAGGTTGCAAGGTAATTGGCAGGAGGGTAAGTTTCAGAATTAGAAGTAAAAGTTTGACAGTCTGTCGTTTGACGCGAACAGTTAATTGACGTATCTTGACGTAAGTATTTTCAAGGACTGTGTACTGGATACAGTGTGCAATTAAGGGTGTGAGGAATTTAAGTGCAGCGACAGAAGTTATCCAATTGGATGCGGCTGGGTTTTGCCGTGTCAGTCTTTGTAGCTTTCCCGGCAAAAGCTGATGTGGTGCAAGAGAGCCAAGAGAGTTCCAACTCTCAATCTCCCATAACCCAAATTCCCCGACTTAACGAAATCGATCGCCCAGCCACCACTATTAAAGAGTGGCTGTCTCAGTCTTCAACTCCCGTTCCCGATTCCCAATCTCCAATTCAAATAACGGGCGTGCGACTCAATTCAACAGCTAATGGCATTGATGTCATCCTAGATGCAGGAGGTAAGGCACTTCAAGGTTCTACCTCCAAAGAAGGAAACAACCTAATTGTTGACATTCCCAACGCTCAGTTGCAGTTGCCAGAAGGCAAGGAATTTCGTCAGGAAAACCCTGTTGAGGGCATTACCTCAATCGATGTGACTAATGCTACACCTAACAGCGTGCGAGTCATAGTCACTGGAAGCACGGGAACACCAGTGGGTAAAGTGGTTTCGGGTCAACAAGGGTTGATTTTGAGTCTGACACAGCAAGAAGAAATAGAAATCGTTGTAACAGCACAGAAACGACCTGAACCTGCTCAAGAAGTACCCATTAGCCTAACGGTAATTCCTCAACAAACCTTGGAAGATGCCCAAATTAATTCGCTTCAAGAAATTGCTAACAACACGCCCAACTTCAGCTTTTTCCCAACCAATGCTGGAGGCTCTGACTTTAGTTACTACAGCATTCGTGGTCTGAACAACTTTAACTTTTTAGTTAGTCAGGATAGCGTTGGCTATTACATTGATGATGTTCCCTTTGATTTCGGTGCTTTCATAGACTTGGGATTGCTGGACTTGGAGCGAGTTGAGGTGCTGCGAGGCCCCCAGAGTACCTTGTATGGCAGAAGTAGCCCTGCTGGGGTGGTTAACATCGTTTCTCGTGGGCCAACCAATTTTTCAGAACTTCGCATCGCAGGAGGTTATGGTAACTATAACTTCCGGGAAGCACAACTCTCTTACAGTAATGCGATTATTCGCGATCGACTGGCATTTCGATTAGCAGGAGCCTATCAAGCACGGGATGGTGTATTCTCAAATGAAACCCTCGATCGCACAGTGGGCGAACGCGAACAAATCTTGGGACGGGCGCAACTTTTGTGGACTCCCTCACGGGAATGGAATGTTTCCTTCAACACTTATGTCAATAACACTAACGACGGCGATCCTGTATTTACCCGACAGGATGCTGACGATCCCTTTGAAACCTTTAAAGCGGTTGATGGATTCGTTCGACTCAACAGCAATACTCAAGCATTGAGAGTTGGCTACAATGGCACTGGCTTTCGGGCTACCTCGATTACCGCACGGCGCTTCAGCAATCAAGAAGTTTTGTCGGGTGATAGTTTCGCTCCACCGCTCGATCTTGCTCGCTCGGTCATTGACTTCAACTCGACAGTATGGACGCAAGAAATTCGATTTCAGTCACCTGCAAATGCCGACCGCTTCAAGTGGTTAATCGGTGGATATTACGAGCGAAGAGGGTTTAATGTTGACAATGATGCCTTTGAATATACCGCTCTTGGCGCTGCCCGATTTGGCTTGCCTTCTGCTGGACAAAATCGAGTGATTGCCGAACTGGATCGCAATACTTATGCGGTGTTTGGACAGATTGACTACAAGCCGATCGAGCCCCTCACCCTATTTGTTGGGTTGCGGTATGAGACATCGGATTACGACATCGATCGCCGTCGCATTTTTGCAGCGGCAGACAGCGTGACAATCTTAAATCCAAGAATTCAGACAGAAGATAGTAGCAGTGAAGTCATCCCTCGGTTTGGGCTGCAATACCGCTTTAGCCGGAATGTAATGGCGTATGCCACGATCGCCAAAGGCTACCGACCGAGTGGTTTCAACTATCGCGCCGATACGGAAGACATCCGGCGCTATCAGGAAGAAAAGACCTGGACTTACGAAGTTGGGGTGAAATCTTCTTGGTTTGGCGATCGCTTAATCGCAAACTTGTCTGTGTTTCACAATGATGTTGACGGCTATCAAGTGTTGCTGGTTGATGAATTTGGCTTCTTTAGAAATATTGCCAGTGCTGACGTGAAAGCAACTGGGCTGGAATTTGAACTGGGCGCAAAAGTGACAAGAGGATTGGATATTACTGCTGGATTTGGTTACGTAAATAGCCAATTCACAAGGTACAAAAATCCCCTGCTAGGAAGCGACTTCAGCGATAATCGCGTTCCTTTTGCACCAGATATTACTTACAACTTAGCGTTGCAGTATCGCAGTCCCATCGGTATTTTTGCCCGTGCCGAGTTGCGGGGCTATGGCACAACGTATTTTGATGATGCCAATCAGGTGAAGCAAGACCCATTCGCGATCGTCAATTTGCGTCTAGGTTATGAATGGCGCAATTATGGTATTTATGTCTTTGCTAACAATTTATTCGATACTCGCTACATTACTTCTGGATTCCAATTCCCACCGCCCAATGTAACAGCAGGATTTGGTGAACCAGTTACTTATGGTTTTCAAGTTCGGGCAAATTTCTAGGAAAACTGGCTATTTTTATGAAAACGAAACTAATTCTGCTTGCCAGTCTTTATATCTCCCAGTACATTCCAACCACGTTTTTTATCCAGACTGTTCCGGTGTTGATGCGACAACAGAATATGTCACTCGGCGCGATCGGCTTTTTGGGTTTCCTGATCGTTCCGTCTGCCTTGAAGTTTCTTTGGTCGCCCCTGGTCGATCGCTACCGCCTGCCTAAATTAGGACATTACCGGGGTTGGATTATTGGTTTTCAAAGTTTGTTGATTGTAACGCTGCTGGTGACAGCTTCTCTAGATGTACAGACAAACATCACCGGATTACTTGTCTGTATGTTTTTAGCTTTCTTATTTTCTTCCAGCCAGGATATTGCTACGGATGCTTTAGCGGTTAACTTACTTCTACCTCAAGAGCGTGGTATTGGCAACGCGATTCAAGCGAGTGGCAATTTTTTGGGAGCCATTATTGGTGGAGGTGCCGCCCTGATTTTACTAGAGAAAGCCGGATTTCGGACTACGCTGCTGACAATGGCGATCGCCTTGCTGCTGTGTTTAATCCCTATCCTGTTTCATCAAGAACACCATTATCCAGCCGCACAATCTACCACGCTCAAATCCTACCTTCAGCCGTTTATTCGCTTCTTCTCTCGTCCAAAGATGGGGTTATGGCTACTGGTAGTGCTGCTGTATATGATTAGCGAAAATGTTTCGGGTACGTTAATTCGTCCCCTGTTAGTCGATCGTGGTTTGTCTTTATCTGACATTGGTTGGTTATTGGGTGTAGTCAGCTACATTGCTAGAATCATCGCTGCGTTGATGGCAGGAGTGCTGATCGCACGGTGGGGGCGTAAGCGATCGCTCATCACCTTTGGCGTTATTGCCAACGTTGCTGCGCTGTCGTACATCTTACCGGCTGCTGGTGTTGCGAGTCCGTCCATCCTTTACGCGGTGTGCATTCTCGTCAGTGGGTTACAAAGTATGGCATACACCGCCCTCCTCACCGCCATGATGGATCGCAGCAATCCTACTACCGCAGGTACTGATTATACGACTCAAATTTCCGTCGCGTTTGTGGGTGTGGTTGCTACTACAGTTCTGGGTGGAATGGTGGCTGATGCGATCGGATATACACTCACGTTAATCATCGGTGTAGTTGTCAGTTTATCAAGTGTGTTTTTGATTCCCAAAGTGTACAAAGACAGTCACTAATTTTAATTGGGTTTCTTGCCATTCCTGGGAGAGTTGCAGTCATAGTTAATTCCTCAAAATTTAGCAATTACGTGATTGAGACAGACAGTTTTTCCCCGAACTTTTCTGAAACAAACAAATAGGTTGTGGCACTGCGGGTTCATAATCTAAACAATTAATTGCCTCTTCAGATAAAGCTTTACAGGGATGTACTGTACATTTCAAACGATAATCTCCAGTAAAAAAAGCACAGCGAGTACAGGGAATTTCATGCAGCCGTTTTAATCTGGTAATTCCATCATGTACCGCTAAACTAATTGCTAGGAAAAAGCCAACTAATACTAGCCAAATCAAAATCGGACAAAAGGGAATTACTGGAAAACAAGCTGTTGATGTAGAAGCTGAATCAATCATCACTACCTCAATTCCTGGTTTACAAACTAACTTTGAGATTGGCAAAACTGGCATTTCTGTCTTGAGATAAAGACGGTAAATCCCAAAAGTCAACTATTTGTTCGCAGACTTTTTGTGGATGGAAATAGTGGAAGAAATAACGCCCTTTGGGACATTGCCAAATTCGATCGCCTGTCTTTAACCAAGTTTGCCATCCCTCCAATGAATAAGGGTCAACAATAATATCATCTGCACTACCGCAAACTAACATTGGAACTGATACTTTGCTGGGTGAAAAACTAACTCGTCTAAACAAAGTATGCGGAGATAAAGAAATCATGAGATCCTGTTCTAATATTTGCAAAATTTCTCTAATAATTCCAGGAGATTGATGTCCAAATAAGTTAATTACCATCTGGTTTAACAGGATTTCACGGGAACAAGGAAGCTTTTGCAATTGTGCGTAATAATGAGCTTGCCAATCAACAGCAGGATAAGGACCGACGGAAAGAAGTGTGAGCGATCGCACTTTTTCTGGATGTTTATGTGCATAAAGCAATCCTAATAACCCGCTGGTACTATGTCCAATTAAATCTACTGGTCTATTTTGATTCTTCAAATAATCATCTAGCAAATCTATTGCTATTTCTAAAGACATTGGTTCGTCGGGAGTTTGGCAATATTCCCATTGAGCGATCGCAACATGGTGAGATAAATGAATTTTCAGGGGGCGATCGAATTGTTGTAATGCTGGACTAACATTTAACCATAAAGCATTCGGTAATGAAGACATAAGACATTTCCTTTTTGTTGACAATTTTTGCAAATTTAAGAAGTAAGAAAACCGGGGTTATTTGCAGATTATTAGCAAAAAACCCGGTTTTTAATCTATAAGCCAAACTCTCGTTTCAGTTGAGATACCCAAGTTTTGACTCGGCTATCTGTCAAATTTGATTGATTATCTTCATCGATCGCTAATCCCACAAACTTACCATTTTTGACTGCTTTCGACTCGTTAAAATCATATCCATCTGTAGACCAATAGCCAACGGTTTTACCGCCAAGGGATGCAATTTTTTCCTCTAAAATTCCCAGCGCATCTTGAAAGTTATCAGCATAACCAATTTGATCGCCAACACCAAAATAAGCGACTTTCTTCCCATTAAAATCTATGTTTTCTAACTCCTCATAGAAGCCTTCCCAATCAGCTTGAAGTTCTCCCACATTCCAGGTTGGACAACCGATGATGATGCACTCGTAATCATCAAAATCACCAGTTTCACTACTAGAAATATCATGTAAATCAACTACGCCATCGCCACCTAATTCTTTTTGAATTAATTCAGCGATCGTTTCCGTATTTCCGGTTTGAGTTCCGTAAAATAAACCAACTTTTGCCATTTTCTTTCCTAGTTTAATTCAATGTTTCTGTCATTTCCGCAGGGCTAGAAACTATGCAGCATTTTCCCTTGGCTGCATGAGAATGTATAACCAAATTTGATGATTCAGTTTTGCAGAATTTTCTTGTTGCAACAATAGCCGATTCATATCTTCTGAAGCTGGCATTGTTTGACGACAAGAAGGGCAATACCAGTACAAACCTTTTCCATTGATATGGCGCAATAGTTTTCCAGAACAGCAAGGACAGTTCATAATTAAAAAAGTGTGAGGAGGATCGGCTAATACTAAGTCCGGGTGAAAAACTCCCTTTATAATGAACCGCAGAGGACGCAGAGGACACAGAGGAAAGAGGGAGAAGATATCGGGGTAACTAACCCGGAGTTGGTATAAGGAGTAGATGAGTTAACAAATAACTCATCTATTGATTTCCAGAAGAAGTTAAACTTCTACAGAATTCAAAGCTTTTTCAACTCGCTTAAAATCAAATCCCATTGCTCTAAGTGCGTGCCACAAATGCCCCTGTAAGAAGAAGAAAGCGAGGAAAAAGTGAGCATTTGCTAACCATGCACGCGAGGTATGATCGCCCAATGGTAAGTTCACTGTATCGGCAAAGTAGGGCGTAATTCCCATTTTGATTGTCAAGGTTGGGCCGTAAAATTCCACTGGATAAGCTAGGGTATTTACAGCACAGAAATAAGCCGCTACAAAACCAGCCAAAGCAATCCCACCTAACGAGTAAGAAAGAATCGCTTCACCGGAAAAGATTAACACTTTCTTTGCCCATTTCAAAGGTGGAACTAAGATATGCCAAATCCCTCCAGCAATCAACATTACACCAACATAAATGTGACCGCCAACTAAGTCTTCTAAGTTATCAACGCTAGCAAAGTGAGTTTGATAACCGTAGATTACAAATGGATCGAGTGTCGGTTGAGTGACGATGCGAACAGTTTGACTCGCCGCATCATAAAGTCCGCCCCAATACATTGCTTTAGCAACTAGCAATAAGGCTCCTACTCCCAAAAATAAGAGATGATGCCCCAAAATTATGCCTAATTGTTTGGGATCGTTCCAATCAAAATGGAATTTTTTGGCTTGACCGGAGGCTGTTTTCAAGTCTTCTGGTGCTCTGAGAGTGTGGAACAATGCTCCTGCACCTAGTACGGCTGAAGAAATCAGGTGAACTGCACCGACGACAAAGAAGGGATAAGTATCAACAACTTTTCCCCCATCACCAACACCTAAGCCAAGGGTCGCTAAGTGAGGTAAGAGAATCAGCCCTTGTTCGCCCATCGCACGAGTTGGGTCAAACCAAGAAATTTCAAACAGTGTAAATGCTCCCGCCCAGAAGGTAATCAAAGCGGCTTGGGCAACGTGAGCCGCAATAAATAAGCCGCTGAGGTTGGCGAATCGGGCATTACCCGCCCACCAGTCATATTTCACAGTTGGATTTTCGTAAGTCTGCATAGTGTTCAGGAATTGATAAACATTGGACTTGTTGAATATCTTTCTCAACAAACTCTGAAATTTAGTTTAGAATCTTTCTCAATAAAAATATGTTAAGTTTTGTTAAGCTGGATTTTGCACCTGTCCAAAAGCCCGCCTGCGAATCAATTCGCAGGCATAAGGTTGTGTAGGGACACGGCATCCTAAATATTCTGCATTAGAGAATAAGGTTAATTATGCCGTGTCCCTACATATTTGTCTCTTAGGGCAGATTGTCAAAGCTTCTTAATTAATAATTAATGTCAATACTTTGAACTCTACTGTATGCAACTTCTCTGGGGTTTTTATCAAGATCGATCGCCAATCCACCACTTTTCCCCTAAAATGAGAATGAGTCTTATTTTAAGACGACTCTAACCCAAAACCAAGAATACACCACTGAATTGCGGAGCAAGAATTTTCTCTCGGCTCCACTTTTTCCTGCTATTTTTTTGCTGGACTACCATGAATACCCTAGAACTGCCAACTAATATAGACATTGCCATCATCGGTGGTGGGCCTCATGCGCTTACTTTAGCTACTCATCTGTTGCAAAAGCGAAAAACTATGAGAGGTCGGTTTTGGGTGTTCGATCCGGGCGGAACTTGGATGAGTCGATGGAATGAGCAATTTTCTGCGTTAGAAATTCCCCATTTGCGATCGCCTGCGGTGCATCATCCCGATCCTAACCCCCATGCGTTACGAGGCTTTGCAGAAAATCGATCGCCAGAACTATTTCCCCCTTACGATTTGCCGGGAACTCGATTATTTAGGGATTTCTGTGAAAATGTAGTTCAGCGTTGGGAGTTGCAAAACCAGATAATTTCAGCCAAAGTAATGCGCTTAGAACCGCCAAAACCAAGTATAAATCGGCGATTTCACCTGCATTTAGAAAATGGAAAAGTAATTACAGCGCGTCGTGTCGTCAGTGCGATGGGTAATCATGTTTCGCAACTGCCAGAATGGGTAAAGCAAATTCCGCCAAACTATCCCCCAGAACGTTTGTGCCATTCCAGCCAGGTGAAATTACCTGGTTTAAACTTGGCAGGAGAAAGAATTTTAATTATTGGTGGTGGCTTGACTAGCGGACATTTGGCAGTTGGTGCGATCGCTCGTCATGCTAAAGTTAGTTTGATGTCGCGCCGTTGCCTGTACGAAAAGCTTTTTGATGCTGACCCTGGTTGGCTTGGCCCAAAATATCTTAAAGGTTTTTTTGCCGAAAAAAGCTGGGAACAGCGTTGGTATTTGATTCAACAAGCAAGGAATGGTGGTTCCCTAACTCCGGCAATTATGACTTATTTGCGGCGAGTTAGCCACGAGGGAAAGTTAACCTTTCACGAACAATGTCAGGTAACAGCGGCGCAATGGCAAGGGGAAAATTGGCAGGTACATTGCGATGATGGCACAACTCAGGAGTTCGATCGCATTTGGCTAGCAACGGGAAACACCCTCAACGTCACAACAAATCCTTTACTAGCAGAGGTTTTAGAAGATTTTCCAGTGCCAATAGTTAAAGGTTTACCTGTATTAAATTCTTGCTTGAGTTGGCAAGGGTGCGAACTCTTCCTTATGGGTGGGCTCGCAGCCTTGCAAGTTGGGCCAACGGCGCGTAACCTTTCGGGTGCGAGAATGGCGTGCGATCGAATTGTTCCCGCTTTAACAAAAGCTAGTTGTCACTCGATAAAAAATTAATTGTAGAGACGTTGTATGCAACGTCTCTACAAGGGGTATTGACTCTCAGCAGCAGGCTAAACCGCTGAAAGATTTGAATCAGACGCAGCAACGATCTAATTGTTGTCGGATTTGATCTGCTGGCAAGTCGCGCCCGATAAATACAATCTGGTTTTTTGGTGGAGTTAGCCATTCTTCACCCTGGATGTCGAGGCGGGGTCCACTGAGTTGAAAAATGTGGCGTAACTCGCTATCACTAAACCAGAGAATTCCTTTGGCCCGGAATACATTTTGCGGTAATTGTTCTTGGAGAAATGTTTCAAATTTGTGGACATCGAAGGGTCGATCGCTCTGATAAGATATCGATACAAATCCATCATTTTCTAAGTGATGAGAATGATGGTGATGGTGGCGATGGTGGCGATCGTCTTCATTGATAAATTCTTGGTATGCTTCTGGATTAGTCAAACTTAAATCTAAAATTAGAGGTAATGGTACTTGACCATATCTACTGTGTAAAATTCTCGCTCCCTGTTTAACATCTCTAATATATTCTTCCAGTACTTGCAGCTTTTCGCCTGGAACTAAATCGGTTTTATTTAATATGGTGACATCTCCATAAGCTATTTGCTTAAATGCGGCTTCACTCTCAAAATGTTCTTCGGTAAATGTTTCTGAATCCACTAAGGTAATTATCGAGTCTAACCGAGTAAAATCTTTTAGTTCAGTTCCTAAAAAGGTTAAGATTATCGGCAGCGGATCGGCTACTCCTGTGGTTTCAATTACTAGATAATCTACATGATGTTCTCTTAGTAAAACTCGATAAACTGCATCTATTAAACCATCATTTATGGTACAACAGATACAACCATTACTTAATTCTACCATATCTTCTTCTACTGATACCAACAATTGACTATCAATGTTGATATCGCCAAATTCATTAACCAAAACTGCGACTTTTAAATCATGGCGATTGCTGAGAATATGATTAAGTAATGTGGTTTTTCCACTCCCTAAAAATCCGGTGATAATTGTCACTGGCATCAGGATTGAGGGAATATTCAATGGTACTTGGTCTTCACGAGTTTCTGTAGTATTCATAATCATCCTCGCTGATAAATTTGACGAAAAGTTTTATCATAAGCTGTGACGCATTTAAATCACTTATTAACGAGTAGGGTGCGTCAGACGGTAAAGCCTTATATAGAAAGGAAAATATCTAAATCTGACGCACCCTACAATATGACTTGTGAAAAACTTTTAAAAATTTGGTAGGGGTGGAATTCTGGCTAAAATTCCCTTTTTCAAAACTTCGGGACGTTCTTGGTAAGGTACTATTCCATCTGGACTGGCATAGTATTGTTCTGCTAATTGTAGAATCGCTGGGGCACTTTCTAATGGTGGTAAGTCGCCAAACATTAAGGTAGTTTTGTTAGCAGCAGAAAAGGCGATCGCACAAGGTCGATTACACCCACTCAAACAGCTGACTGGTTCAATTCTATACTGCGATCGCAAACTCCATTCTGCTTGTAAATCTAACAAGTTTTGCAGTAAATAATAACCGCCTGATTCCCCTAAATGTTGGCGCTGACTAGATGAAAAGGCGCAGGATTTACAGACAAATAAAACGTGCTTATTCATGTTGATAACGAACTGTTAAATGCTAGATTTTTCTGCGATCGCTTTTTCCATTCGATCGATCAAGTTATCTAATGTCATAGTTCCCAAATCCCCAGTTTGACGAGTTCTGACACTCAAGTTTTTGTTGTCTAATTCTCGTTGCCCAATTACCACAAAAACCGGAATCTTTTGCAGTTCACAGGTGCGAATCTGTTTACCTAAACGTTCTCCAGTGCGATCGATTTCCACGCGAAATCCTTGCTGTTTTAAACTTTGGGCAATTGATTCTGTGTAATGTAATTGGCGATCGCTCACAGGTAATAGTTTAACTTGAACTGGTGCTAACCACAAGGGGAAATCTCCCGCATAATTCTCAATTAAAATCCCAAAGAACCTTTCTAACGATCCAAAGATAGCACGATGAATCATGATTGGACGCTGCCGGGAACCATCTGCTGCCACATATTCCATATCAAATCGTTCGGGTAAATTAAAATCGACTTGAATTGTCGAACATTGCCATAAACGCCCGATCGCATCTTTAATTTTAATATCTATTTTCGGCCCATAAAATGCACCCCCACCTTCATCGGTAACATAATTCCAACCTTTAGTATTCAACGCTTTAATTAACGCTTCAGTAGCTAATTCCCAAACGGCATCATCACCTACAGATTTACTGGGACGAGTGGAAAGATTAATCTCATATTCGGTAAATCCGAAATCAGAAAGAATCTTTTCCGTCAAATTCAACACGCCCAAAATTTCCTCACTTACCTGTTCTGGCAAACAAAAAATATGAGCATCATCCTGAGTAAAACCGCGCACTCGCATCAGTCCATGTAATACGCCCGATCGCTCATAACGATATACTGTTCCTAATTCTGCCCAGCGAATCGGTAACTCGCGGTAAGAATGTAAATTATTTTGGTAAGTCAATACATGAAACGGGCAATTCATCGGTTTTAATTGATAAGCTTGTGCCTCAATCTCCATCCGATCGAACATATTTTCCCGGTAAAAATCATAGTGACCAGAAGTTTTCCAAAGTTCCAAATTAGCAATGTGTGGCGTGTATAATAATTCATACCCTGAATCAAGATGTGCTTTGCGCCAATAATCCTCAATTAATAAGCGCATTCTTGACCCTTTTGGATGCCAAAAAACTAAACCCCCACCAGCATCTTCTTGAATGCTAAATAAATCTAACTCTTGCCCTAATTTACGATGATCGCGTTTTTTTGCTTCTTCTTTTTGCTGCAAATAAGTTTTTAACTCTGCTGCTGTTTCCCAAGCTGTGCCATATATTCTTTGCAGTTGCGCTTTAGTTTCATCTCCTCGCCAGTAAGCACCTGCTACACTTTCTAAAGCAAAAGCATCTGGGTTAATTTCTCCTGTATAATTAAGGTGCGGCCCAGCACATAAATCCCACCAAAATTCTTCTGCTGGAATGGTAACAGGTTCGATCAAAGAAGGTTTTACTTCAGGATGAATTGTCCCACGTCCCACATCTGGACAACCAATAAAATAACGGGTAATTGTTTCTGTTTCGGGAATACTATTGAGGATTTCCAGTTTATAAGGTTCGTTTAATTGCTCGATTTCGGCTTGAATTTGTTCTCGGTTTACTTCTTCCCTAATAATTGGTAAATTGGCTTTGATGATTTTTTTCATCTCGGCTTCAATTTGGGTTAAGTCCTCCGGGGTGAAAGGTTCTTGGCGATCGAAGTCGTAGTAAAATCCGCTGTCAGTCCAAGGGCCTATTGTTACTTTGGTTTCGGGAAATAGCTTCTGCACTGCCATTGCTAGAACATGGGCACAAGTGTGGCGAATGCGCCGCAGCTTTTGTGGATCGCTTTGGAGAACGCTTTCCTCAGAGGTTGCCTGGTTAATTTGACTGACCATAGCCATTTATACAATGATAATGGTTCTTATTTTATCATACTTTTGGGGAAATGGGGGAGCGATCGCACCTGTTTTTAACTTTCCTATTTGAATAACCTGACAATAAATATAAAATGATAATCATTCTAAAATATGATAGATTAAACTGAAAGTTAGCCATAAAAAACTACTTGATGGAACCAGCAAAAATTACCCTGGTAGCAGGAGCGATCGGTGCGGGAAAGACAACCTGGATCAGGCAACAATTGAGCCAAGTTGCTTCTTCAGCAGTCTATCTCAGCTTGGGAACAGGTAGCGTTCCGGTAGATAGCACTTATTTAGTCGCAGAAGTGCCGGGACTAATCGGATTAAACGATCAACAATTAGGGGAATTTCTAGCACAAACTAATGAAGAACCTAATATTTATATTGAATTGGGATTTTATCTGGATTTGGCATCACTGATGCTGCCATTCAATATATCTGATTGTCATAAAGTGGCAGTGTTACCATCAGGAATCGATCCGGCGGAATGGCAAGATTGGGCAGATACGATCGCGATCGGAATCGAAAACCAAATCACTTTATCCCAATCGGAAATTTGGCGTTCTGTGTTAACCGGACAAGTACTTGATTTTCCCAGTTTAAACACTTTTTGGTACGAACTGACTAACGGAGCTTATGGCAAAGTTGGGCGAATTAAGGGGATTTTTGATATTGCTGATGGAAGATCATTTTATTTTGACTTCGTAGCAGGTAATCCCCAAACTAAGCATACAGAATTGAATCTTGACCTTTGGTTAGATGGTAGACCAAATCGATTTAGTGGGATTGAAATAGTAGGCGAACAATTAGATCGAGAAGCGATCGCTCAAACTTTGAAAGATTGCTGTTTAGACGAACAAACGATCGCTTATTACCAACAACAAATAAAAACATCATTAGCACAACAAGAAGAGGAAGCAGCATGAAAATTGCCGTAATGTCTTGTATTCACGGAAACTACGAAGCATTAAACGCCGTATTATCTGATATCGACACACAACAAGCAGAAAAAATTTACTGTTTAGGAGATTTAGTTGGTTATGGACCATACCCCAACGCTGTTGTTGAAATGATTCGTTCTCTTGATATTCCCACTTGTCAAGGTTGTTGGGATGAAGATATTGTAGAAGGATTAAACTCTTGTGAATGTAGTTATCCTTCAGTTTTGGCAGAAAAGCGGGGAAAGGTAGCTCATGAATGGACAAATAAAGTAATTCATCCAGAAGTGAGAGAATATTTAGCAGAACTTCCTCTGAGTTTGCGAGATGGAAATCTTTGTTTTGTACATGGTAGTCCCCACAGTCAGCACGAATATTTAATGCCAGAAATGGATGCTTTTGTAGCAATGGAAAGAGTCATGTCTACAGGTGCAGATATTTTGTTTTGTGGACATACTCATGTACCTTATGTACGATCGCTTGATGCCGGAAAAATGGAAATTCGAGTCAAACTACCGAACAAATCAGAAGTTGAAAATACTAGCTTTAGCGCACCTTTAAAAAGAATTGTTAATGCTGGATCGGTAGGGGAACCGCGTCATGGTAGACCAAATGCTACTTATGTAATTTATGACACGGATAGCGATCGCGTCATTTTTCGTGAGGTTGAATACGAGTATCAACTAACTTGTGCCGCCATCATTGATAAAGGATTACCTGCAATTTTTGCATGGCGGTTAGCCAGAGGGTTAGAGTTTGCAGAAAGGGCTGACGATCCAACTCACGTTTGCGAAAGATAGAACAATTTTAGATTAGGTAATTTTCGGGTTTTTAGGATAATTTCACATGACATATTGGGCAATTCTTAGTGGCATTGAAGGCAATTTAGCTGCTTATGAAGCAGTTTTAGCTGATATTAAAAAAGCACGAAAATCTCTAGAGGCGCTTTATATTTTGGGAGATTTGATTGCTCCAAATGCAGAAAGTCAAAAGGTAATTAAAAGAGTGCGATCGCCACTTGCCAACGAACCTATTCCCCAAGTTTGCCAAGGTTGGTGGGAAGAACAATTACTTATTTTACATGGATTAGGGCGCACCGCAGAACCTACAGAATTAATTGAACGTTATGGAAAACCTGTAGTCAAAGATCTTTGGGATGCAGTACCGAGAGAGTTAATAGAATGGGTGCGATCGCTTGATTTTGGTTTCTTTGAACTTGATTGTTTGTTAATTCACGGGAGTACCGTCAGCGTTAGCGATGAATTAACTCCTGACACTCCGCCAGTTCAAATACTCGATCGTTTGATGCGAATGGATGCTAATTATTTATTTTGTGGGCGATCGGGATTAACTTTTGAGTATGAAATAATTGAAGGTAAAGTAAATTCAACAATTACAACTTTAGAGTATTCAGCTGTTCCTCAAACTGTGATGGTTAAACCCCGAAAACTGATTGGTGTCGGTAATGTTGGGAGAATTGCCGGACAAGCTACTTACACTCTCTACAATCCCTATACTAACGGAATTGAATTTAAAACAGTACGTTATGGAGAGGGCAAAGGTTTCAAAATTTCAACTGCACAAACAAGGCAATAAGTAGGTGCAAATAAATAAAGTGATAATAGTTATCTAAGGGTGGGGCAGGCAGGATGCCTACCCCACAAGAAAGCTGTAACTCTTGTGGGGCAGGCATCCTGCCTGCCTTGGTTTTCATTTGTTTTGATAATTTCCGGGTTGATATTAGATTCAGCCATTGGATTGTTTAATTAATATTAAACCTGGGAAATATTACACCACAAAGAGCGCAATTGAGCAACAGTTTTCGGGGGATTTTGCCGATCGCGTAAAGCCATCGGTAGGGCATTCCAAATTTCTAATAATGTAGGCATTCCTAGTTCTAATTGTTCCAGTAAAGCAACATTATTAAATACTTGATCTGCTGAAGCGGACATTAGCGATCGCCCTTCATGCAACACAATTACCCAATCAGCCCAACTATATGCTAAATCAAGATCGTGAGTTGCCATCACAATTGTTGTTCCATGATGATAAATGCGGTCTAATTCCTGCATTAAATGGCGAGTTTGTAACCGATCTAAATAAGCTGTTGGTTCATCAAGTAATAATAATTCTGGCTTTAATGCCATTACTCCTGCTAAAGCAACCCGCCGTTTTTGTCCTAAACTGAGATAATGTAACGGCTGATTAGCCAATTCTTGCAAATTAAAATCAAGCAAAGTTTGCTTTAATCTTTGGGCGATTTCTGCCTGAGATAATTGTAAATTACAAAGTCCATAAGAAATATCTTCTGCTACAGTTGCGGCTACTAATTGTTGTTCTGGATCTTGAAAAGCTAGTCCGATTCTTTGTCGCCATTGATTGAGCGATCGCGCTTGATATTGCAAAGGCTCACCTTGCCAATAAATCACCCCAGCACTACAACGATATAACCCATCAGCTAATAATAATAATGTTGATTTTCCACAACCATTATGTCCCAAAATTGCGGTTTTTCTTCTCGCCGGAATTGCCAAAGTTAAATCTACAATTGCAGGTTTATGAACACCTGGATAGGTGTAAGATACATTTTCAAATTGCAGGATGGATGGGTTCATGGTTAAGAAAATCACCAAAATGTTAGCTCGAAAATAACTAACCCAATACAACCGCACAAAGATTCTAAAGCATAACGTTTAGAGTATTTATAAGATTGAATTGAGTAAACTTGAAACTCTCCATTAAAGCCTCTTGCTGCTAATCCAAGGGAAAATTGTTGATAACGTTGTAGCGATCGCACTACCAACTGTCCTGTCAACAATGCTACACTTTTCATCCAACGTTGGCGAGTTCTATAACCGCCTCGTGCTTGTTGTGCTAGTTGCAGTTGAGTGGCGACATCCAGAAATAAAAATACAAATCGATACATTAAAAGCATTAGATCTAGCAATAGGGGAGGACAACGAAATCGCCGGAGAATTAATAGTAACTCAGAAAAAGGAATGGTGAATAAAATAAACAGCAAGCAAGAAAAACAGGCGAGCGATCGCATGACAATTTCCCCAGCTTGAATTAATCCAGAATGACTGATAAATAAATACCAATTACCAATGGTTAATCCACCTAAAGAACTTGCTTGGATGAGATTAATTTGATCGATCGCGACAACATTAAATAACAATGCGGGAAAACTGGTGATTAAAAACAAACTGACAACTCCCAAAACACGCCCATACACCTTTAATGGAATTCGAGCATAGCCGATCGTCCACAGATTTAACCAAAGAAAAATTGCCCCTTGGGTGAGAGGATGCGCTACTAAAGCGATCGCTAAAACAGTTAGGGCAAACATCAACTTTTGTAGTGGTGGTAATTTTTTCAGAGAATTAGTATGGCTATAAACATCAAGATGATGGTGCATTTTGTCAGATCTAAAAAACAATCAACTGTGATTTTTTTCTCTAATTTCCTGTCGTTCTCGCTGTTCTTGTCTACCACGATATAACCCAATTACATAACCAATCACCCCAGCACCTAATCCCGCTTGTACTGCAAACAATAGCGATTCAATTTCTCCACTAGCAGGTTCAAAAATTGGAGTTGCCCAAGGTTTATAATTGGGATTAACTTCTTGAATTGCTGATTCTGCTTTGCCATCGGCTCCGCCAAATTCGGCTCCACGAATTAGAATTAATGGTGCGATCGCTAACACCAATACACCCAATACTAAAAACCAATTATTCCAACTTTTTCGGGAAATTTGCATTTGTTATGCTCCTTGTTTAATCACATTTAATGCTTGTAACTCCTGACGATTATAAGTAACAAGCCAGTTCCAAACTAGCACTGTAAGCAAACCTTCACTAATAGCTAAAGGAATTTGAGTTATGGCAAAAATTCCCGCAAATTTAGCAAAAGCTGCTACCACTCCGCCAACTTCTGCCGGAAATGCTAACGCCAATTGAACTGATGTAATTATATAAGTGAAAAGGTTTGCTAAAGAAGCTGCCAGAAAAATTGCTAGAGTTTGTCTACCGCTGGTTTTCATCACCAATTGATAGATTCCGAAAGCAACAAATGGGCCAACTACTGCCATTGAAACTGCATTTGCGCCCAAAGTTGTTAAGCCACCATGAGCCAAAAGTAACGCCTGAAATAATAATACCAAAGCGCCCAATACAGACATCACTGAAGGGCCAAATAATACCGCACCTAAGCCAGTTCCCGTAGGGTGAGAACAACTCCCGGTGACAGAGGGAATTTTCAATGCAGACAAAACGAAAGTAAATGCTCCTGCGAGTGCTAAAAGTAGTTTAGTTTCGGGATGTAGGCGGGTAATTTGGGCGATCGATCGCAAACCCCAAACAAAAAACGGAATAAACACCACCCACCAGAAAATTGCCCATCCTACAGGTAAAAATCCTTCCATAATGTGCATTGCAGATGCAGCATTAGGGGAACCAATTACTAAATAACAACTTAACGTTGCCATCATACCCAAGCGAAACCACTGATGTCTTTTCAAGTAGTAAATACCTCCCAATGATAATGATTCTCATTCGCTCATTTTACACCATTCGCCGCCAATCCCAGATCCTCGTTCCCAGGTTCAACCTGGGAACGAAGAATAGAGGCTCTGCCTCTTGGTGCAAGATCTCAGTTTAGTCAAAATATTGGCATCCCCTCTGAATAATATAGAAGTCAAAACTCGCCCATTCCAAACATCTATAGCAAACTCGCAAAATTCCCCCCACATAACTTGAAATCAGCAAGCGAAAATATTCTCAACTCATTTTAAAGGATAAAGAGTGTCACCACTAGCAGGATCAAAAATAAACAGATGATTTAAATCAAATTGTACAGAAATGCGATCGCCAACTCTACCCCGCCAACCACCCGAAGCCAACACATCCATTTGTAAATCCAACCCAGATAAACTAACACGAACTAAAGTCTCTCTTCCCAAAGGCTCAATAACTTTCACCTCAACAAACAACTCTCCTTCCTCTTCCTCTCTGCGTTCTCTGCGTCTCTGCGGTTCAATTACTTCTATATGTTCAGGACGAATACCCAAATCTAAACTTTGCCCTTCCCTTAACTGTAACTTATCCCGCACAAAACCCGGACAACCTAACACTTGTTCCCCCACTTTAAACAGCTTACCTGCATAAATTGCAGGTAAAATATTCATCTTAGGATTACCCAAAAAAGTCGCCACCATGCGATTAATAGGATGAGCATAAATTTCCTGCGGCTCACCAACTTGTTGAATTTTCCCCCGATTTAAAACTATAATCTTATCAGCCAAAGTCATTGCCTCAACTTGATCGTGAGTCACATAAATAGTAGTAACTCCCACTCTTTGATGCAACTCCTTTAATTCTGCCCTCGTATCATCGCGCAATTGAGCATCTAAATTCGACAAAGGTTCATCTAACAAAAATACTTTTGGTTCTCGTGCGATCGCCCTTCCCAAAGCCACCCTTTGTTGTTGTCCTCCCGACAATTGTTTTGGTTTGCGATCTAAGAGATGGGAAATATCGAGCGATCGCGCCACCTTTTCCACTCTTTCTTTAATAATTGTCGGCGCAACCTGACGCATTTGTAAACCAAAAGCCAAATTTTCCCTTACCGTTTTATGAGGATAAAGGGCATAATTTTGAAATACCATTGCCACATCCCGTTGACGTGCTGGGACATGATTTACTAAAGTATCGCCAATATAAACACCACCACTAGTAGCTGATTCTAAACCTGCGATCGTTCTTAATATTGTAGACTTGCCACAACCCGAAGGGCCAACTAATACCCAAAATTCCCCATCAGGAACTTCAAAGGTAATATCCTCAATAGCGGTGACATGATTAAATTTGCGGGTAACTTCTGTTAATTTTACGTTTGCCATTTGCAATAATTTTTCACCAATCTCTACTAACCATTAACCAAACAATTTAATTCTGTGACAACCCGTTCTAGTTCGTCAATCAGTGGCGAAAAATAAACTTGGCGATATGCTTCCACTAAACTTTTATAATACCAAATACTGCCTTCTTTGCCTCCCTTAAAACGTTGCCAAACAGTTTCGCCTAATTCTCGATAATCTTTTAAGATCGATCGCGAATTATGCAACTTATCCGCCGCCGAAACTAGCAAAACCGATGACGAAGCAGTAGCAAGACTAGCAATAAAAATCTCTTTTCGTTCCTTCCAAGGCGGTTTTGGAATAATTTCTGAATCTGTACAACCATCAACAATAGCTGTTACATTGTCGCCAAAACGTCGTCGAATTTCCTCTCTAGTTTTAGCACCTCCTTGATCTTGTTGGCTAAGGTCGGAGCGTCACCACTCCGCCTCGCCTCCAGAACCGTGCTTGAGATTTTCACCTCACACGGCTCCTCAGTGACTTGGTGCTTTTCACGCATACCTCGATTACCCGTAGGGTTTAGGCGATTAAAAAGGATTAGCATCTAACCATTCCTCATTTAATTCTTTCTTGCCGACAGCATTTTCTGCTGTTACGATGTCGTGGCAGTGTCGATGGAGAAGTTGAAAGTTTTTATATTCATCTTTACCGCCCATTTGGACAGGAATTACATGATGAACTTCCAATAAATCTTCATCTTTGAAATACATTCCACAGTGGGCGCATTTCCCTTTCTGCTTTTTGAGTAGTGTTGTTACTCTTTTGTTAGCTTCTGGGTGTTGTCCCATTCTTGAACTCCAGTAAATCCAATCACCGTCGTAAGGACTGCGATTCCCCTGCACTTTTATGTGTCTAACTATTGGTGTTTCGGAGTGCTTTAAAAGGCGCATTTTGCCTTTTACCGCGAATGTCCATCCTTGCCCTGAATCTATAAGCCAGTACTTATTACTGACCCAGTGTTTATTCTTTTGGGGATGACGGTAATCGGCCCAAGCTCGGAGTTGTTGGTGCATTAAGTGGTCTACTTTTGTAAAAGTAGCTTTACTTGCTTGAGTTGAATAGTATCTAGCCCATCCTCTAATAATTGGGTTTAATCTTGTAATTAACGCCAATTGTGGCGCTCCCTTGTGGGCTTTGATGATTTTTCCAACCTTTTCAAGATGTTCTTTCACCTTTTCTTTGCTTGGGGTGATTAGTGGCTTAAATCCCAGGAGTTTCCCGTTAGTTCCTTTGACGGAGCGGTTTTTCCCAGTCGCATATTGTCTAATATGAAAACCGAGAAAGTCAAACCCCACGCTTCCCTCATGTTCATATAGAGTATGGGTTAGTCGTGTTTTACTTGATTTAAGCTCTAAACCCATGTCTTTTAGCCACTCTGCAATTATCTGCTGACATTTTTGGACAACGGTTAGGTCTTCGTGCATAATTACGAAGTCATCGGCATACCTAATGAGAATGGGCGATAGAATTCTGATACATTTTCCATTAACTCTAGGTTTTTTTTCAGGGAATGCCTGTTTTATCCGATTTTCCATCCCGTGAAGGGCGATATTGGCAAGTAGCGGTGATATTATTCCGCCTTGCGGTGTACCCTCAAATGTGGGGAATAGTTTGGAACCATCCATTACCCCTGCTTTTAACCAGGCTCGAATTTGTCGGCGTGTGGTGGGGGATGTATTTAGTTTTCTTAGCAGTGCATCGTGGTTGATACGGTCGAAGCATTTAGAGATGTCTGCATCAAGCACATATTTGGCTTTAGCTTTTACTCCTTTGAATATTGCGTCCATCGCATCATGACATGAGCGTCCTGGTCTAAAGCCGTAGCTATTTGGCTCGAATTTGGCTTCCCACTCTGGTTCCAAAGCTAGTTTAACTAGCGCCTGCAAAGCCCGGTCCTGTATCGTCGGTATGCCGAGTGGTCTTTTCTCCTCTGTTCCTGGTTTAGGAATCCAGATTCTTCTGGTGGGAGCGGCTTTATATCCTAGTTTTAGGTCGTTTGCCAGGGTGAGTCGTGCTTTTGGGGATAGGTTTTTCCGTCCATCCACTCCTGCCGTCTTCTTTCCTTGGTTGTCTTGTGTTACCCGACGTACTGCCAGACATTTTGCTGACCAGGATTTCATTAACAATCTCTGGAGTCTGTGGACTGTCTTGACATCTCCACGCTGAGAGGCTCGGTAAATCCGTTTTTGCAGCTTGAACACTCTACGCTCTAGCTTTCGCCAGGTTAGTTTGCTCCATTCATACGTAGTCGTTAACTCGCTCATAACTTATAAACCGCTACTGGAGGCTTTACCTTCCAAATCACCGTGTCTCTGTCTGCTTATCCTTGGCATTACCCAAGGCGTTTGCTTCTGAGACAATCCCTCCCACTCAATGCTTGCGCTGGCAACTGCTCAGGTTATCGACCTATCCTGAGAGCAATTGAGTGGGTTACTTCGTTCCTGATTTCCGTTGTTGCGTTGGTTTTAGAGTCTCTCTATCCACCGGGAGTTTTATGGATGCCTGTTAGTTAGCATAGATTAACTAACACCTTTGGTAGCCCCAATCGATGACTATCACTAACTCCTTTCCCATTTTGGGCAAGCCGATAATCCGCGTAGGCTTGTTCACGATGACGATGGTTCAGACGAGAGTTCGTATTCCTACTCATGACCAACTGTGCTAGACGGGATTCTCAAGTCGGATTTTGAGTTACCGCCGTGATTCCCCGTTTCACTTAGTTAGGTTGCCAAACCTAGCTAAATGGGGGACTCGCTGTTACTCCTGCATCTGGAGAGATGGAATTGATTATTCTGGCTTTCGCCCCTAGCTATCTCTGCTTTATTAAGCTCGGCTAGTTATCTCACCATCACGGAAATCAAGTTGTCAAGGTTGTTACCTTGCAGTCTTCCCTGAGTAATAAATTACTCATTTCGACTAACGAATCACACCGATCGCATCATGCAAAAGCGCCGCAATAGCCTCATCTTCATTAGCGCCATAATCCAAAGCAATACTAGTAACAGCCAGTAAATGTGTAATATAAGGAACACCACTTCCCTTTCTCACTTGAGTAGCGTGTAATTGACTGGCAAAAACCAGTGCTTCTGAAAAACGTTCTGAAAGAACCATTGATAGTTTTCAACTACATTTTAATCAATCCCATTTTACTACAAAAATTTCGTAGGGTGCGTTAGCTTTAGCGTAACGCACCCTTTTCCGCTTCTATGAACTAAAGTTTCACTACTAATCAAAGAGGAAAAATTATTTCCTCTGTTCCTTTGGGTTCAATTTAGGGAATGATATTTGTAGCTGCTTCTTTGGCTTGATTCGCGGTTTGTTTAGCACCTTCTATGTAACCTGAACCAAATTCTTGAAAAGCTTTTGCTGATTCTTTACCAATTCTTCCCAGTCTTTCCCCTGGCGAATTTTCAGTTTCCCGTCCTTCTTTTTCCCACTCTCTGGTAGTTTTTGGTCTGACAGAATCGCGATCGTGTGCTATTTCATTAATCTGCTTAGGTAAAGCTTTGTTGTTACTCCCAGAATCAATGTTGGTTGTGAGGAGTAAAAAACCTACTAAGACAACAGCTAAAAACTGCTTAACTTGAAGTTTTTTCAGCAAAGAACTGACGTAAGTAGCGGTGTTAGCAATTAAATTGCTCATGCAAAACTCCTGAATTAACTTTTGTTACGGTTCACTCTATACAATTCATATTCCTTGCTTCTGGGTGCAGCGTAATCTCCCGTAGGAAGTAAATCAAAATTAAGCTGGCAATTCCTTTTAAAACGCCTACTTTACTTATTACCCACAATTTACACTTTGGGGTAAATTTGCGACTATTGATTGATGAAAATATCCAAAAATAAGCTAACCTTGCTCAACAGGATTTTATCATTTTATCACCGTTGTAGGCGCACAGCATAATTTAGGTACGTTGTTGCGCTGTCTTCGCTAAAGCGCAACAACGTACCTAATTAACTACCAAACCTAGCTAACAATTCCTCACGAGATAATTGCAGCAATAATACAGCAATTTCTTCTGACGGTAATTCCACCAAAGGCTCAATAATTCCCGATAATTCCTCATCCAAAATACCAAATCGCACGCGCAACAAATTTTCTATGGTAGCTCGTCTGTCCCTCCTTACTCCTTCCTCTAAAGCTTCATCCCGCCATTGCAAAAGTAATGGTGATAATTCCATAACTAGCTCCCAATTTTCTCTTTGCTACGTAGTTACGCTTTAACGCTAAAGCGCAACTACGTACCTAATTAACTACCAAACCTAGCTAACAATTCCTCGCGAGATAATTGCAGCGCCAATACCATAATTTCCTCTGGCGGTAACTCCAACAAAGGCTCAATAATTCCCGATAATTCCTCATCCAAATTACCAAATCGCACGCGCAACGCATTTTCTATCATGGTGCGCTTTCCCATCCTTACTCCTTGCTGCATTCCTTCCTCTAAAGCTTCATCCCGCCATTGCAAAAGTAATGGTGATAATTCCATAACTAACTCCCGATCTTCTCGATCTATATTTTGACTCGCTTGGATAGTTGCCTGCAAATTAGACAATAACAAAAGAGCATTTGAACGTAATGGATGATTGGGGGGAAGTTTCCCTATTTCATTAATAGCTTGTTTTTGCACATTTCCTTTTCCCAACATTCTCAACCATAGAGTTTCCGGGGTGCGCGGTAACTGGTGAATTACCACAATTGCTGTTTTCAGAATTTCTCCGAGAAAATACAAGCCTTGGGGCCAGTTATTTTCATCTTGTTTGGCATTACACCCATTTAAAATGTTTGCTGAAACAGTTGGAGAAAGAATCCACAACCAAGGTAAATCAGCTTCTTCAAGGCGGCTGTTTTCCCGCTGTCGCTGTCGCAACAAATTGGCGTGGATATCATATAGTTTACCCATACAACTGCGAATTTGGTTAGGGCTAACGGCATTGCGGAAAGGTTCAAAAATGGATGGGGTACTGGCAAGTTTTCCTAACAATCCTAACACTGTGGCATCGCCTCTTTGTTCGGATGGGTAAGGAGTAAACCACACATCTATTTCTCGTACTTCGCCAGGAACGTCTCGGCTAGTTTCTACTTCGCCAAGAGGGGTTAACAATTCTTTGAGATAGTCTTTGGCAAATTGATCGTAAATCAGTCTAGTCATTTATAGTATACTAATGTTATTCAGTATTGTTCAAAGTGCGATCGCAAACAAATTTAACTATTTAAATATTGATTCACATCTTGCAGAATTTGCCGACTAGGTGCATAAGTTATCAGATTAATCGCTGTTTCATAATTAGCCCAAGTATAGTTTTGAATTTCTTCAATTTGATGGACAACTGTTGTTGATTTCACTAATGCTAAAAAGTAAGTAACTGTTTTAGCAAAAGTTTCTCCTTTACGAGTAAAAGTGTAACTTTCCGAAAAGGAAACTCCCTCAAGTAAAGTGTAATCAGAAATTCCCGTTTCTTCCTGCAATTCTCGACAAGCAGTTTCCACAGGTGACTCCCCAGAAATAGCGTGACCTTTGGGAAATCCCCAATGTCCTGCTTGATGTTGAATTAGCAAAAATGAATAGCTATCTCCTTGGCGCAAAATTGGAATAATGCCGAAAGATTCGTCTTTTTGTATTTGTGGTTCATTCATTTGATTTAATATGTTTCTATAACTTTTTTGGTTTGCCAAATTCAGGTACAATTCTATTAAAGCTTTCTATCTCATATCCAAAAGCTTCTAATTGTGATTTTAATATATCCAAGGCATCGTAATAGGTAAAACTTGCTCCTTGGTAAAATGCGGCATCAGCTTCATTTTGAGATTTTTCAGTTTTAATTAAAGATTGATTGTATTTTTCTTGCAATAAGGTAACGTAGTCTTGGATAAAGTTTTGAAGTTCTTGATTCATTATCTTCTCTCCTGAAGAATACCTTCGAGAATGATTTTTTGCTCTTGCTGACGCACAATATCACTTAACCACTTATCTTCGAGTAGTGCGCGTTGTTGTCTAGGGTCAAGACTGCTAAAGTTAGGAATATGTAATTCCGGGTTTTCAATCCAACTTTGATGTTCTGCAATGCGTTTTTCTAAAGAACGAATTGCTTTTTGTATTTCCAAATCTGGTTTATTGACATATTGATTATAAAATCCCGAATGTTTCCCTCCCGCTTTAGCTATCTCAAAAGGATTTGACACTTGATAATTTGCCCTAATTTGTCAGAAACGATAAACTATTATAACATTTTCCCTAAAAATCATTTTAACTGTAACTTAGACAAGCTTCATTCATCATTTTCATTGCTAAGGGATGATAACCATTGTGATTTAGCGAAGCTAAAGCAGACTCTTTTACCTGATAACTAACAGCTTCACCAGTTGTTACCAGCCTAGCAAAATGTTCACAATTCCATCCTAATAAGCCATAATGCCAGTTTTTGAATAGTTGGTAAGCGATTAAACACCTATCAAGCACTTCCTTTTTATCTAATAAATTTACTTGCCTTACTTCCTGACTGTTTAACGGAATTGGCAACAGAGCAAATCCATTGCCACCAAAGTTAAAAACATGAGTATCAGAGATAGTAATGTAATAGTGCCATACACCATCCCAGTTGTGAATTAATCTTCCAGCATTTGAGCTTTGATAATCTGCATAAGCTTTAAATGTCAAAATAATAGTATCTGTTTCTGGTTTGATTTCTATACCTTTGCGAATTGCTTCGTCAATTAATTATGTATACCTGATGATCTTGTACTACCAAATCTAATAACTTAAAAAAGTCATTTCTCGCATCTGTTGGAGATGTGATTTTATAAGACAGCATTAGCTAATGTACAGAAAAACGTGCATCTACTATATAACATTAATTAAACTGGCATAAGTGAAAATAATTGTCAGTGCTGCCTACGTCAGGCTACACCAACGCCAACTCACTACAAACTTTCCCACACAAAAAGCCGCTCTGTAAGCTAAAATTATTAAAGATTCTTTACAGAAATGTGATTTAACCAACAATTCTGTTAAGAACCCGAAAAACCTCAAATTATACTCCTACAAAGTCCTGTACGCTCATCAATATGACTCTTCCCATTCGCAACGTAGCTATTATTGCCCACGTAGATCACGGCAAAACTACCCTAGTAGATGCTTTACTCCGACAATCAGGCATTTTCCGCGAGGGGGAAGAAGTACCTGACTGCGTGATGGACTCTAATGCCATTGAACGGGAACGCGGAATCACCATTTTGTCGAAAAATACCGCTGTTCGCTACAAAGACACTCTGGTTAACATTGTGGATACACCCGGACACGCCGACTTTGGTGGCGAAGTCGAACGGGTACTTGGCATGGTCGATGGTTGCCTTTTGATTGTCGATGCTAACGAAGGGCCCATGCCTCAGACCAGATTTGTGTTAAAAAAAGCCTTAGAAAAGGGATTGCGTCCGATCGTAATTGTAAACAAGATCGATCGCCCCCAAGCCGATCCTCACGGCGCAATTGATAAAGTATTAGACCTATTCTTAGAATTAGGTGCAGACGACGATCAATGTGATTTTCCCTATCTATTTGCCTCCGGTTTATCAGGTTACGCCAAAGAACAACTGGAAGACGAAGGCGTAGATATGCAGCCTTTATTTGAAGCAATTTTGCGCCACGTACCACCACCAGTCGGCGACATCAACAAACCATTACAACTGCAAGTTACCACTTTAGATTATTCCGAATATTTAGGTCGAATTGTCATTGGCCGGATTCACAACGGCGTAATTAAAGCAAGTCAACAAGCAGCTTTGGTCAAAGAAAATGGTGAGATTGTCAAATCCAAAATCACTAAATTGCTGGGTTTTGAAGGATTAAAACGCATCGAAATTGAAGAAGCTTCTGCGGGAAATATTGTCGCTGTTGCTGGTTTTGCTGATGCCAATATTGGGGAAACAATTACTATTCCTGATAATCCCCAAGCATTACCACTAATTAAAGTAGACGAACCTACTTTACAAATGACATTCTCAGTTAATGATTCACCTTTTGCTGGACAAGAAGGAAAATTTGTCACTTCGCGGCAATTGCGCGATCGCTTAATGCGAGAATTAGAAACCAACGTCGCCTTGCGCGTCGAAGAAACTGACTCCCCCGACAAATTCCTAGTATCTGGACGGGGGGAATTACATCTGGGAATCTTAATTGAAACCATGCGCCGCGAAGGTTACGAATTCCAAGTTTCCCAACCTCAAGTTATATATCGGGAAATCAACGGACAACCCTGCGAACCTTTCGAGACATTAGTATTAGACGTTCCCCAAAGCAGTGTCGGTAGCTGCATCGAACGCTTAGGACAACGGAAAGGTGAAATGCAGGATATGCAACCGGGCGGAAATGGACGCACCCAACTAGAATTTGTAATACCCGCTCGTGGTTTAATTGGTTTCCGAGGCGAGTTCATGCGCCTAACTTGCGGCGAAGGCATCATGAATCACAGCTTCTTGGAATACCGCAACCTCAGCGGAGATGTAGAACTGCGCCGCAACGGAGTCTTAATTGCCTTTGAAGAAGGTGTTGCCACATTCTACGCCATGAAAAACGCCGAAGACCGAGGAGTTTTCTTTATCACTCCAGGTGTCAAAGTTTACAAAGGCATGATTGTTGGCGAACACAACCGCCCCCAAGATTTAGAACTCAACATCTGCAAAACCAAGCAATTAACTAACCACCGCGCCGCTAGTGGTGACGAATTAGTTCAATTGCAAGCACCAGTAGATATGAGTTTGGAACGTGCTTTGGAATACATCGGCCCCGATGAATTGGTAGAAGTGACACCACAATCAATTCGCTTACGGAAGTTGAGTAAGAAATTGGTAAAACGCTAAATTTTAGGCAATTAGCTGACAGAAATTGATTGAATAATTCAGAAAGTCCGCTTATTGAAGCGGGCTTTTTTTTGTGTAATTGAGATCTGGCACCTGCGATTGCGAGCCCGCCCGGAAATCAATTTCCGGGCTAATAGCTTAAGTCCATTAAAATGGACTTAAAACTTTGATTTCTAAATAATTTTCTGGTAAATTTCTAATTTTGGGAGTCTAATCAAAATGCTACCTTCATCAGAACAGCACTGGAAATTGTGCGATCGCTTTTTGGAAATCCGTTCCCGCTGGTTTACACTATTTGGGGAACATTTGGAAGATTCTCAAGGGCAGCAATTAGAATATTGGCGCATTGAAAAAGCCGACTCAGTAATTATTCTCCCCATTCACAATCATCAAATTCTGCTACCACCTCCAAGTTATCGCCCTGGAGTAAGCCAAATGACTTTAGATTTCCCTGGTGGAAGAGTTCCAGAAGGACAAACTCCCCAAGAAGCAATACCCAAAATTTTGCAACGAGAATTAGGCATTGAAGTAACAGATATTGCTCAATTAACGCCCTTAAACTCTCAAGGATGGACAGTAAATAGTTCCTTTTCTAATCAAAAACTCTACGGTTTTGTAGCTTATTTGCGAGACGATCTAAAATTACTACCAGAATTTGTTACTAACACCTATCCGACAACTTCAGAGGGAGTTCAAGATTTACTGAAAGAACTAATTTGTTTACAGTGTCGTGTCGTACTTTTAGAATGGTGGAATAGTGCGTTATGCGATCGCTTTTTCTAAAAAAGATGGGGATGTACGATCTGCCTCCGACAAGCTACACCAACGCTCCAGTAAAAATAGTGAAAAGCGAGGAATACCTATGTTAAAATGTATAGTAATTTTCCTAAAAAATGTAAACTATTTATGCTACGTACATTTGAGGCTATTTTGAAAGGAAACTCTTTGGAGTGGTCTAACGATGCTCCAAATCAAAGCGATAGTCCTTTAAAGGTTTACGTTACTTTTTTAGAAGAAGATTCAGGTTTAAACACCGATATCCGCCGTCAAAAAATTGGGGAAATTTTGCAAAAACTGGCGGCAACTAATAGCCTTGCTAGTATTAGCAATCCAGTGGAATGGCAGCGAGAATTGCGTCAAGATCGTCAGCTGCCAAATCGGGATGAATAATGTTACGCAGAACTAAAAATCATTAAAGGAACAGATCTTTATCATGTTATCCCACGTACCAGACCTCGCCGTACAAGTCAGTAATTGGCAATTTTTAGAATTATGGGTAGACCCGATAGTTTTTCCGCCACGAATTTTAATGTTAGTGAGTGATAACGATGGCAAATGCGGTGTCTACGATCCAAGTGCTAATTATCAATTGAAATTTTCCAGTTTAACTTATGATGAGGCACATTCTTGGCTATTGGAAGATGATTATGAAAGGGTTGATGGTAGGTTATTAGCTGAGGAAGTAATGTGATCTTTTGTTATTTAGAGTAGTTTTGTTATTAAAGCGATATGCCTACGGCAGGCTACGCCAACGCATAAAAGGAAAAAATGGGGGTGTGCGATCGCTTTTAGAAACAGATGTTCGTGCGATATGCAATTCTTTCAGGCTACACCTACGCACTTTTGGGTCAGTAGCTAATAAAGATGATAAATGCTATTCTAGTTATTATAGCTGGATTTTATGGAACTATTTAAAATAATGGGTAATTCTTTGACACCTTTTTTGAAGCATAAAGGAAAAACGGAAGCAGAACAGCTGCAAAAGAATCAGGCAGCAATGCAACTTCTAAAAAGTTGGTTAGAAGAAGAAGTTACTGAAGAGGAATCAAAGCAAAGAGAAAGTTACTTTGAATCTTTCAAAAAAATAGTTGATAGTGCGCGAATACCAGGACATAAGCTTTACAGTAAAGAATGATTGTTTTTTTAGATACGGGAGTACTTGGGCTAGTTGCTTCGCCAAATAATACTGGTGAGGCGAAAGAATGTAAAGAATGGCTCTATGGTTTACTGGCTAAAAGTGTATATGTGGTAACTTCTGATATTTGTGACTATGAAGTAAGACGAGGGTTGCTATTAGCTTCTTTGACTAATCCAACAGTTCAAGGTATACAAAATCTAGATAATCTCCCAGCCGTAATTGACTTTTTACCGCTAACTCAAATGGTAATGAGAGAAGCGGCTCATTTATGGGCACAAGCTCACAGTCAAGGCATTCAAACAGCAGACAATAAAAATATTGATGCGGATATAATTATCTGCGCTCAAGTAAGAGTTATCCAACAAGAAAATCCAGGTCAATATATTGTAGTGGCGACTACAAACACCAAACATTTGCAACGTTTTACAGAAGCAAATGTTTGGAGAGATGTCAAATTTTAGTATTTTGGCTTAAGCTTGAGGGGAGAGCGATCGCTTTTGGGAAAGATGGAAGAGAGCGATATGCCTACGGCAGGCTACGCCAAAGTTACTCCCTTCACCCCAAAATTTATATTTGCGGAATTTCGGATGAATGCAGCTTCAAGTGGTATATAATAGACCAAAAATTAAATGTTTAAAGAGCGAATTTATGCTGACTTATAATGAGGTACTCAATCAAGTTCAACAACTTTCTATATCTGAGCAACTGCGGTTATCAGAAGAATTGAAAAATATACTTAATCAGGGGGTGGAAGTTGAAGGCGATTCGGAAGTGATTCCAGCTGAAGAAATAGCCGAAAGTGAAGCAGCTTGGCAAGATTATTTAGCAGGACGCGATCGCGGAATATCTTCAAAAGAACTAAAGCAAAAGCTGTTTGGAGAAAGTTTTGACTGATTATATTCTTTTGAAATCAGCGCAGCGCTATCTAGAACGGATGCAGCCAGATGACCAAATGCGTATTGTTAATGCTTTGGATGCTAGAAATGGCGAGAACTTTTGAGCAGCAAATTAGAGAACAGTGCGAACAAGCTAAGGTAATCTACGATCGATGTGCAAAACAAATTGGTGAACTCAGCAAATCAAGTGTTCAGAAGACTTGTTGACTCGACTATAAGGTTTATTTTCTATGCTAAAATTCAAGTGCATAGCAAACGAAAAGAAATTTATGAATATCTTATTAACACCAGAGTTAGAAGAATTCGTTAACAAGCAAGTAGAGAGCGGAAAATATCAAGACGGTCTAGCAGTGATTCGAGAAGCATTGCAACTGTTAGAAGAACGGCAGCAAATCTACAAAGGGCGTTTTGAGGAATTGAAAAGGGAAGTGATGATTGGAGTAGAACAACTGGAACGGGGAGAAAAAATAGATGGGGAAACAGCAATGAGACAATTAACGGAAGAAATTATCCAACGATCTAAAAAGTAATGGCATCTTATAGTATTTCAATCCAAGCTTTGCAAGACTTGAGAGATATAGTTGCTTTTAAAGAACAATATAGTTCTAGGGCAGCACTTAACATAGTTGAGAAAATCACCCAAAAATTCCAAACTTTAGCAAAGTTTCCTAGTATAGGTAGCATAAAAGCAGAAAATTTAGAGTGCGATATGCCTACGGCAGGCTACGCCAGCGCATAAAAGCAGAAAATTTAGAGTGGGATTGCAATCTTGGCAGGCTACGCCAACCTAAACTAAAATAAAAGATGTTGAGGTGACTCTAATAAACCAATATGACTGCCGAGCAAAAAACACTTGATGTTAGTCAAGCAGAAATGAGTCTGCAAGAATTAGCGCATCTCATTGATGAAGGCAAAGAAATCTTATTGCTAAATGGTAGAAAACCGCTAGCTCGTATAGTTCCTATAATCGAACATAATGCACCCCGAATAGCTGGATTACATCCAGGAGCAATATCCACAAGTAATGATTTTGATGAACCGTTACCAGAAGAATTTTGGACAGCAGGTGCATGAAATTATTGTTTGATACTCATACTTTTATTTGGTGGGATAGTCAGCCGAATAATCTCTCACAAACAGCTTTGACACTGTTGCAAGATAGGTCAAATATTTTGCTCCTGAGTGTAATCAGTATTTGGGAGATGCAAATTAAATTACAGCTAGGTAAGATAACACTAAATCGCCCTTTGTTAGAAATTATTGAAAATCAGCAAAAAACAAATCAAATAGAAGTGCTATCTGTAAATCTGGCTCATGTTTTAGTATTGGATAGCTTACCAATTGTTCACAAAGATCCTTTCGATCGCTTGTTGATTGCACAAGCAAATGTGGAAAATGCTGCCTTAGTTAGTTGCGATCCAATTGTTGCCCAATATCCAGTAAATGTGATTTGGTAAGTTACTTTTTCTTTGGTAGTTAAATGTATTAGGCGATATGCTTACGGCAGGCTACGCGATTGCGCGAAGCGCAGCGCCAAAGGCGATCGCATAAAAGCAGAAAATTGAAGTGCGATATGCCTACGGCAGGCTACGTCAACGCTTTTTCCAGAAAAGATGGGGATGTGCGATATGCCTACGGCAGGCTACGCCAACGCAAGAATATATAATAAACTAATAGTGAAAAATTACTAAAGTAAAGTCTGTTCCCTTTGTAACAATGTACTAAATAAAGTTAAGAGTCTCACTCTCACTGAGCAATTTAGGTGATTATAAGTTTGAAAATGCCAGCTAAAGACCTTTATCACGATATAGTTAGAAGAAGCTTAGAGAAAGATGGATGGATTATTACTGATGATCCATTAAAATTAAAAATAGGATTGAGAGAATTATTTGTTGATTTAGGAGCTAAACAACTGCTAGCAGCCCAGAAAGAGGAATATAAAATAGCTGTAGAGATCAAAAGCTTTATTGGATTATCGCCAGTTGCGGATTTAGAAAATGCTTTAGGCCAGTTTACTCTCTATTCTGATATTTTAGAAGAACTTGATCCAGATAGAGTGCTTTATCTGGCTGTTCGACAAGAAATATTTGACGGCATATTTGAAGAAGCAATAGGTAAAATTTTACTCAAAAAAGGTCGGTTGCGTTTGCTGGTTTTTCATGCCAAAAAAGAGGAGATTATCCAATGGATACCTTAGATAAATATCGTCAAATTATTGAAACAATTCTCCAGGAATATACGACTATACCTTATAGATACGGAGATGTAAAAGATGAATTAATTATCAGTAGAAACCAGTGCCGTTATTTAGTAATAACGATGGGTTGGGAAGCGGAAAAAAGGGTACATGGCTGTCTCATACACATCGATATTATTGATCATAAAATTTGGATTCAACGGGACGGAACTGAAGACGGTATTGCTAATGATTTAGTAGCAGCAGGCATTCCTAAAGAGGAAATTGTCCTGGCTTTTCATCCTCCAGAAATTAGGCAATATACGGGCTATGCTATTGCTTAATTAATAGTGCGATCGCATAAAAGGAAGAAATATTCGTGCGATATGCCTCCGGCAGGCTACGCCAACGCATAAAAGCAGAAAATTGGAGTGCGATCGAGCCAGGGTATACTAAAATAAGTTGCGTATTATTGTAATAATGATAAGAGTTTAAACGGATGGTAAAACCTATTTACTTTTCGACCCATGCCAGAGAGAGAATGCTACTGCGCGGTGCTGAAGAAGTTGAGGTTATTGCAGCCATTCGTTCTGGTTCATGGGAATCTGCCAAACGAGGTAAATTTTCGGCTCGCGCTCAATTTAATTTTAACAATCAATCGCCAATTAATCAACAGTTTTACAGCTACAAAGCTGTTAAGCCAATCTTTACCGAGGAATCGGGAAGAATTCTAGTAGTAACAGTAAATGTCTATTATTTCAACTAGAAGGAAGAAAACTATGAAGATCCACTACGATCCAGAAGTTGATGCACTCTATATAGAGTTACTGCCATTAGCGCCAGGGACAGCCGAAAATCGAGAACTGACAGAAGATATTATTGCTGATTACAGTCCTGATGGCAAATTAGTTGGATTAGAAATCCTTGATGCTTCGCAAGTTTTGGGTGAACAACTACAAGAAATAATTGTCGAGGATGCTTCAGTTGGTGTAATCCATCGACTTGCTCTTTTATAAAGAGGAGTACAATAGGTGCGATCGCTTTTTCCAAAAAAGATGGGGATGTGCGATCGCATAAAAGCAGAAAATTAGAGTGCGATCGCGCAGCGATGCGTAGGATTATCGCATAAAAGCAGAAAATTAGAGTGCGAGATGCAATCTTGGCAAGCTACGCCCATGTCAGAATATATAATATAAACTAAAAGTTAAAAATTGCTAACCTAAAGTCTATGGCTGTTTATCAGGATATACTTAGTCAAGTTGAAAGTCTCACGGCTGATGAGCAATTGCAACTATTAGAAGATTTGGCGGCGCTGGTACGTCAAAAAGTTATATCCGATCGGCAAAAACTGCCAGAATTAACCTCAGATCCATTAGTCGGTTTATTTGCCGGATCGATCGATCTGGCTACAAAGTCAGAAGATATTTTACAACAAGAGATTACTGAAAAATCTGGGTGGACATGGAAAGAAAACCACCTGTAGTTGATACGGGTTTTATTGTAGCTTTAGTTAACAGTGCAGATAAAATGCACGGGAGTGTTACTAAGGTGTATTCACAACAGCAACAGATTTTGTTACCACAAACAGTATTAACCGAAGTTGCTTATTTGGTGGGACGTGAAGCTGGTGTAGCGACAGTTGTCGCCTTCTTAAGAGGATTATTTGCAAGTCGATTTCATTTAATAGCTTTAACAGATGCAGATTTATTGCGTGCAGCAGAAATTTTGGAGGAATATACTGATAGCCGAGTTGATTTTGTTGATGCAACTGTTATGGCTGTAGCAGAACGTTTTGGCAGTACGAAGATATTAACTTTAGATCAACGGGATTTTAGATTATTTCGACCTCGACATTGTAAGAGTTTTGAGATTTTGCCGTGAGTTGAGGGGCGATATGCCTACGGCAGGCTACGCCAACGCATAAAAGCAGAAAATTAGAGTGCGATCGCTTTTGAGGAAAAGATGGGGATGTGCGATCGCATAAAAGCAGAAAATTAGAGTGCGATCGCTTTTTGGGAAAGATGGAAGTGCGATCGCGCAGCGATGCGTAGCATTATCGCTTTTTGAGAAATCGCATTTCGTGAAGTAAGAAATCTCGAAACCTCTGCTTACAAGCTGTAAAAAAAATACCAATTTATTTGTTTTACTTTCTCCTCCCTAAACTTGCTGGCACACTGCAATTCTACTATCCTTACTACCACTAATTAGAGTACTTGAATCGGGACTAAAAACCACTGAATTCACTGCATTAGCGTGTAAGTACTCCTTAAAAACCTCTTTCTTACTTTGGAAGTCCCAAATTTGAATATTACCGCCGTCGTCTCCACTTGCGAATAAAGTACCATTAGGACTAAAAACTACTGATGTAATCCCATAAGTAAATTTCAAAACATTAGATTCTTCGCCTGTTTTTACATCCCAAAACCTAATTGTGTGGTCATCACTCGCACTAATAAGGGTTTGACCATCAGGACTAAAAGCTAATGAATTAACAGGCCGCGAATGTGATTTTATCACTCTCACTTTTTCTTGAGTTCGTAAATTCCAGAGCCTAATCTCTCCCTTGCCATCACCACTAGCAAGAAGCCAATTATTAAAATCAACAGCTAGACATTTTACCTGCCCAGTGTGGCTTAACAATGTACCAATTTCTAGCCCTTCTTCTCTAGCATCTAACAACTTTATTCTACCATCAGCACTACCAACAATAACTGTTCTACTATCTGGAGTAAAAGCGATAGATTTAACTCTATGAGTCAGACCAGTTCCTAGATTCGCTATTTCTTTAGATTCTTTTGTATTTAACTCCCACACTTTAACTTTATTTTGCTCTGGAATCTCAATTATTGCAGTTGTAAGTAAATGCCCTGTAGGATCGATCGCGATCGGAGTAGGATGCTCTCCTATTGGCGTAGTTAGAAAAGACAATTGTGAAATCTTATCAACTTCTCGTCTATTTTGCAAATCCCAGATAATAATCTTCCAATCGCTATATCTGATAGCAATATCTTTTCCATTTGGAAAAATTGCAATAGAATGAATTTCTCCTTCAAAATGTTCAGACTTATATACGCACTGCCATTTAGTAGCTGCCACTTTAGTAGCTGCTATGTGAGGTTTAAGTTTGATATATTCTAAACCAGTTTCTTCTCCTTGGATCTGCAATGTAAAAGGCTCTGAAGCAACAGTAGAAAACGAATCTTCAGCCTCCCAAAACTTACGATAATCCCCTAAAATTCGCTTATGAGCTTCTTCAAGATTCTTCGCAGTCGTCAAAATATTTGGTACGATTCCTTGTAAAACAATACCTTCTATTAAATAAATTTCTCTCCCGAAAAGGTCTTTAAGAACGCCGCTACTTGATATCCCTATATCTTCTGCTAGCGCCTCTACTACTCGGAAAACTAAGGTTAGATCTCCAACTTTTGAATTATGTATTTCCCGGTATAACGCTGTTCCTTGTTCCGTCAAATCTCCTTCTGTTACTCTAGCTAGTAACCCAGGTATACCAGCCGCGCACATAAAATCTGGAGCGACAACTGTTCGGTAGTCAAGAAACTGATTACAACTAACCAAAAAACTCCAAGCTGTAGTATCTTTCATGGCAATTTTAAATCTGATTCTGGAAATCTAAGATTAAGTTCATTTTGCACAGACAGGAAACAACTCAAAGCATATTTAAAAGCAGTTTCTTCATTCTGTACTTGCTTAAGTAATTCTTCTTTTTCCTGACGTAATTCTTCGGCTCTTTTAGCAGCTGCTTCTTGTTTTTGCTTAGCTGGTGCTTCCGCATATTCACTAGCAAAATCAACCATCTTTAAGACTGTATCTTGCAATATGGCATATTTCTTTGGCACAAATAAATCTACTATAGTAGGTAAGATTTCTTGTGCTGCTTTAAGCCCTCCACCAACAACTTGACCTACTTGCTCCCAAAAACTTAGGTTTGCTTTAACTTCTACCGGACGGTTAAGTTGTTCTCTCATTTTATTTATAGCCTCTTTGCAATCAGCTTGAATTAAATCAGGCAAGACACAGGCTAAAGGAATTTCTACTTGAAAAGGTTGGGGTAATATGCGAAGATTTTTTGCCATACTGCCATCTGGTTGTAGAGTGGCAAAATCTTTACCCACTGCACTAACAGGAATTAATCGAACTGGTTTTCCTGCCTTATGATAACTAGTAACTAAATTTTTAAAATGTGAAATCTCATTAACTAAACAATCGCGTATTTGTTCCAGGGTATATTCCTTTTCTACAATATCCCACTTACTAATGACAAAATGGATCGGTTTACCACTCTTTTGCATCATCGAAAGAAGTTTAGATACCTCGTTGACTGCCCACTTTTGGCCTAATTTTTCATTTCGCATCAGCGCACAAAGTCTTTGCCCATCCAGCAAGCCAAGTAAAGCATCTGCTTTCTTAACTTGCTCATCAAATTTAGGATCATCCTCTTCTGTTTGCTCAGTTAACAAACCACCTGAATAATCTAAATAAGTAAACTTGCAAGCTGGATAAATAGGCAGATCTTTCGTTTGTACGTGGCAAGTGAAAGTCCATTCTGATACTTCGCTGCGTCGAGTTCCGCTAGGCCACTTTTCTTCAAAAGCGATTTGTGTATATAAATCGTGTAATTGTTTGCTTTTCTCTGTACTGTCAACCTCTAGAAAAAAGCCTCCTTCTCCCTGCGTACATAACTTGTTATACATACTGGCTAAAAATACTGTTTTTCCTGATCCGCGCGGCCCTAGTATGATGACTGTATAAGTATTCATAGAAGAATAATGAACTATTACTAAGTCTTTCTGTATAGTAACTACCGAAAGGTAGCTATTGTATATCGGAAATGTCGGGACTTTCGCAAACCGACAAGATCGGAAAATGACGGAAAGATCGGATAAAATACTAGAAACCATAGCAAATACGTAACCTATGGATATTTCCACAGTCCTGAAACTCGCTGATGAGCTAGTTTTTGCTAAAACAGGAAAACACTTAGAATATTTGGAAGAAGCTATACTTCAGGGTACGTTGTATGGTCAAAAATATTCTCAAATTGCAGAAGATTTTCATTTGAGTGAAGGTCATATTCGGGATGTTGCTTGCAAATTATGGAAAAAACTTTCGGATGTTTTAGAGGAAAATGTTAGTAAAGCAAATGTTCGTTATATTTTAGAAAAAGCAAAATTTTATAATTTTTCAACTATAGGCAACGACAATTTAACAATTAATAACGTCAATATTTGTCCACAAAGTTCTCAACCTTCACAAGCTACGCCACAAACCGAACAAACCCCAAAACCGCACATCGACTTGGGCGACGCACCGGAAATTTTCAGCTTTTTCGATCGCACCCCCCAACTAACCACCCTAGAAACCTGGATCTTACAACAACACTCACGCCTCATTGCAATTTTAGGCATTAGTGGAATTGGCAAAACCACCCTTTCACTACAACTAATCGAACAAATCCAACACAACTTTAATTACATCATTTATCGCAGTCTTCGCTTTTCCCCAACCCTAGAAACAACCCTCACTAACCTACTACAAATCTTCGCGCCAAAATCAGAAACACCCCAAAACATTGAAACCCAACTTTCCCAACTTATCAACTATCTCCGCCAGCATCGCTGTTTAATCATCCTTGATGATATACACACCCTTTTTAGCAGTAAACAACTTGCTGGACAATATCAAACTGGTTATGAAAATTATCACTTATTTTTTCAATTAATTACCCAAATTACTCATCAGAGTTGTTTGATAGTAAACTCTTGGGAAAAACCTAGAGAAGTTGTTCAATTAAAAAAAGAAAATAATGCCATACATTGCTTATTGTTAGAAGGTTTAGGAGAAGCAGCTAAGGAAATTATTAGAGAACAAGAATTATTAGATGAAGACTGTTGGCAAAGTTTGATCGATCGATATCAAGGTAATCCGCTTTGGTTAGAATTTACTGCTAACCTAATTAAAGAGTTATTTGCTGGGAAAGTCTCTGAATTTTTGCAATGTGATACACTGATTTTAAGCGAATCTTTGCAAGCACAACTAGACCAACAATTTCAGCGTTTAACATCATCAGAAATCGCCGTAATGATTCAGTTGGCTAACGAAAATGAACCTGTTTGTTTAGCACATCTCATCAAAAAGTTAGACTTACCAACTTCAGAATTACTCAATGCAATGCAATCATTGGGAATGCGTTTGTTATTGGATGTGAAAGAATGCGATCGGACAAGGTTTTTTAGTTTAAATCCAGTGTTGAAACAGTATGTTAAAAATCGATATACTGAAAGAAACAATTAAGTAGGTGCAAATAAATAAAGTGATAATAGTTATATGAGGATGGGGCAGGCAGGATGCCTACCCCACAAGAGTTACAGCTTTCTTGTGGGGTGGGCATCCTGCCCGCCTTAGTTTTCCCGCCCCTATAGATATATTTACCAAAATGGAATGCTCCCTCAAAATTAGTTTAGGCACTGTTTAAAAGACTTTACTAAATTTACCAAATTGGTTCAAGATTCAAAACAAATCCCGGTAAAACATCTTCTCCTGACAAACTAACCGGAGATTCTAAAACTTCAACATCTCTACCTTGTCGATAAATTTCTACTTTTCGGGAATCACGCACAATCAACCAACCCAAACGAGTACCATTTTCTAAATACTCTTGCATTTTCTCTTGGGTTGCTGTTAAACTATCACTAGGAGAAAGTAATTCAACTACAAAATCAGGACAAAGAGGTAGAAATCGTCTTTTTTGTTCAACAGTTAAAGCATCCCAACGTTCTAAAGGTATCCAAGCTACATCAGGAGAACGATCAGCCCCATTTGGTAATTTAAACCCTGTGGAAGAATCGAAAACTACACCCAATTTACTTTGTTCATTCCAAATCCAAACTTGTGCAGTTAATCCAGCATTGCGGTTGCTTGTTTCTCCTCCCGTCGGTGGCATGATAATTAATTCTCCATTAGCATTGCGTTCAAATCTTAAATTGCGGTTATCCTGACAGAGTTGGAAAAATTGCTCGTCTGTCAGTTTAATTATGGAATTGAAATTAACGGTGAGAGCATTCATCTTGAGATTTTATATTAGGGAATGGTTATATTTGTTATTTTATTTTGGTAATTGCTTACTTTGTGCGATCGCTCTGGCGATGCGTAGCATTATCGCAAATATCCACATACTAAATTCAGAAATAGTCAGGACTTACGCAGTGGGATGGTGCGTTAACGAAGCGTGTAACGCACCCTACGGATAGAGGCTCAAACTTTCCCAGTCCCTAGTCCCTAGTCCCCAATCCCCAATTTCTAAATAGGACTATAACCACTATGTTGGTCTTGATACTCGCGAGAAGCGCGTGCCGGATCGACACCTTCATTACGTACCCGGCGGCGCAAGTCGCCCACATCGGGAGAAATCTTCAAAGCTTCATCACCGCTGATTTTACCCATGAGTAACAAGTCACACAATGCTTGGTTGAGTACTTGCATACCTTCATCAACACCATTTTCTAGCAAGTGATAAGCTTCTTCCTCATTACCCTTCGCTAGGTAATCTTGCATTGCGGGGGTATTAATCAGAATTTCGTGTGCTGCGGTGCGTCTACCATCTGTAGTTTGCAGCAAAGCTTGAGCAATTACAGCTACTAGGGAATCTGCCAATTGAATTCGTATTGGGCCTTGTTCATCTGGGTTATAAATACCCAACAAACGGTTAATGGAATTTAAGGCGCTACGAGTGTGCAGAGTTCCGAATACTAAGTGACCAGTTTGGGCTGCTTTGATGGCTGTATCTACAGTTAAGCGATCGCGCATTTCCCCAATTAATATCGCATCTGGGTCTTCCCGTAAAGCCGCCCTTAATGCGTTGTGGAACTCATAAGTATGTAACCCAACTTCCCTTTGACTAACTAAAGACTTGTTGGAAGTATGAACGAATTCGATCGGATCTTCGATCGTGATAATATGCTTTTGCTGCGTCTCGTTCATGTAGCGAATCATCGCCGCCAAAGTCGTTGATTTCCCCGAACCTGTAGGCCCTGTGACTAGAATTAGACCTTGAGGACGTTTCACCAAAGTTTTTAGTACAGGCGGTAATGCCAAACTATCAAGAGAAGGTACTTCCAGAGGAATTAACCGCAAAACCATTGCGCCGCCTAAGAGTGACTCAAAGCAATTCACCCGACAGCGTACCAAACCAGGATAATAGATCGCCGTATCTAATTCCTTTAACTCTTGGAATCTTTTCATCTGATCCGGCGCTAAGATTTCATTGAGGTACTGGCGAAACAGTTCCGGGGTAATGCGATCGTGATTTCCCACAGGTACTATTTGTCCGCGAATGCGATATCTCGGCACTTCTCCTACCCGGATATGAATATCAGATGCTTGTTGAGTGTGGGCGTGTTTCACCATGCGTTCAATAGAAGGAAACACCGAAGCGTGGCGAGGTTTTGCTTCATGTTCCCCACCTTTTTTTTCCCGACGCGGCGGAACAGGCATTTCTTTTAAACCTGTTTTCAAGCTAGTTGCTTCATCTATTATTTCCGCTTCCCCTTCATGTTCATGCACTGGAAGTTCTGGGGAAATAGTTTCTTGTTGTAACCGAGTTGGTGAGTTGATCGCAGGTGTTTGATTTTCTGCTATTTCGGCGATAAATCCCCCGGCATTGTCCATTTGAGCCATTCCAGACCTGTTTGAACTGTTCATTTTATCTTCCTTTTGTGAATCAATTAACGAAAATCTCTCAACCTGAAACAAGATAGAAGTAGCATTAGCTTCTCTCAAAGAGGAATCGAAAAAAGTGTTGGCGGGTTTTCTAGATAATTGGTAAGTTACGATACAAGGATAATAATAGATAAATCCGCCCGTACTAGCTGATCCCAGGTGCAGCAAATATCGAAAAATTCTCTTAAGTCAATTTGCTATTGTAGATTTTCAATCGCCGTAATTGCCAACTTTACTAATCATTCTTTTAACTAAGTTTCCCTGATGAAAAGGTAATCTATATGAGAATAGCGCATCGTCTTGCTGATTGGTTGGAACGTCGTTGGGTTGTACCTGCCTACAGTGGTTGGGTTTTAGGGGCTTTTTCCCTGTGTTTTCTAGCAGCTGCAATTAATACAATGGCTGGATGGCTTTATGTAATTAGCGGAGTGAGTATTGCTTTGATGGTAATAGCGGCGACTTTGCCTGTTCGATCGCTTCGGAGCATTCATCTCCAACGACTCCCCATTCAACCAATTAGTGCTGGCGACGAACTAACTATAGAAATAGAATTACATAATCACAGTTCTCAACCAAAAACTTTACTGCAAATTAAAGATTTAATTCCTTTTGTTCTCAGTCAACCTGTCTGTGGCGTAATTGAAACCATTTTGCCGGGGCAAACTCACCGTTGGATTTATTACCAACCTACTCAAAAACGGGGACTTTACCTCTGGCATACTATTCAATTACGCACTGCTACACCAATAGGTTTATTTTGGTGTCGTCGAGAGCGTCAACTTCCCACTACTGCCATAGTTTATCCTACAGTTTTACCTTTAAGTACCTGCCCTTTGATAGATGAAATTGGGCAAGAAGATAGCCCGCAATATTTTAGTCGCGATCGCCGTTCTCAACTAGCAAATCAAGACTTAACGCGATCGCTTCGTCCCTACCGTTGGGGAGATCCCTTCCGCCTCGTTCACTGGCGCACTAGTGCCCGCTACGGCGAGTTGCGCGTCCGCGAATTAGAAGTATTTACAGGCGGTCAAGAAGTAATAATCTGTTTAGATAGTGCTAGCCCTTGGGATGCCGAAAACTTTGAACAAGCAGTAATTGCCGCTGCTTCCTTATATTTTTACGCCACTCGCACCCAACTGGGCGCTAAACTTTGGACAGCTAGCACTGGTTTAGTCCAAGGTCATCGCGTCGTTTTAGAAGCATTAGCATCCGTTAACTTTGGCGAAACCCCTGGCAACACCCCCCCACCAGATCAACCAATTGTTTGGTTAACTTCTAATTCTGTAAGTATTAACTCTTTACCCGCTGGTAGCCGCTGGCTATTATGGCCCGATCGCACCACCACTCCAAAAACAATGGTACGCGATCGCCCCGGCATCTTAATTCAACCAGAACAACAATTGCAAACTCAACTACAATCAGGGATTAGGGACTAGGGGTTAGAGAAGAACTCCCCTGCTCCCCTGCTCCCCTGCCCCCCTGCTCCCCTGCTCCCCTGCTCCCCTGCCCCCCTGCCCCCCAGTCCCCAATCCCCTTGCTATCCTGAAAAGAGTCCCCCTGCTAAGACTTCAACCATGAGCAAACAACCTGCCCGTATTTGTATATTAGGTGGAGGCTTTGGTGGTCTCTACACGGCGCTACGCTTGGATTCGCTACCTTGGGAACAAGCGGAAAAACCGGAAATTGTGCTCGTCGATCAAAGCGATCGCTTCCTCTTCACTCCCCTACTCTACGAACTCCTCACCGGAGAATTACAAGCTTGGGAAATCGCACCCAATTTTCCTGAGCTTCTTAGAACCACAAATATTCGGTTTTGTCAAGGAACTGTTTCGGGAATAGATATAGAACAGCAGCGAGTCCAATTACAGGATGGCGCAGAAATACCATACAACAAGCTAGTTTTGGCTTTGGGTGGCGAATCTCCTTTGGATATGGTACCTGGAGCTTCTGCTTATGCCTTTCCCTTCCGTACCTTAGCTGATGCTTATCGTTTAGAAGAAAGATTGCGACTTTTAGAAACTTCGGACAAGGATAAAATTCGGGTGGCGATCGTCGGTGCAGGTTATTGTGGTGTAGAATTAGCTTGTAAATTAGCCGATCGCTTAGGAGAAAAAGGACGCTTTCGACTCATTGAACAAGGTAATCAAATCCTGCGAACATCGCCAGAGTTTAACCGCGAAACAGCACTTAAAGTATTAAATGCTAAGGGTATTTGGATTGATTTAGAAACTACAGTTGATTCCATTACACCTGATAGTATTTCCTTAATTTATAAAGGACAAATAGACACAATTCCCGCCGAACTAGTAATCTGGACGGTGGGAATGCGGGGGTCAAATGTAGTGAAAATTTTGCCCTTGAAACAAAACCAACGCTCTCAGTTAATCACTAGTCCTACTCTCCAAGCGATCGATCGAAAAGAAATCTTCGTTTTAGGGGATTTAGCAGATTGTCGAGATGTTGATAATCAACAAGTACCCGCTTCTGCCCAAGCAGCTTTTCAACAGTCGGATTTTGTCGCTTGGAATATTTGGGCGGCTTTGAGCGATCGACCTTTACTCTCTTTCCGTTATCAAAATACAGGCGAAATGCTGATTTTGGGAACCCAAGATGCCACACTCAGCAGTATGGGTTTACAATTAAATGGTCAGTTAGCTTATACTTTGCGCCGTCTGATTTATCTGTATCGGATGCCTAATTTAAATCATCAGTTGCGAGTAGGTGTTAATTGGATGGCACACCCGATTTTGCAAATGCTTAATTCTGATTAATTTCTCAAAGGACGTTCGCAATTTCCTGAATTTTTTGGTGAGCGTGCGATCGTCTCATCCTAACTTTAGCCGTTCTGTAAAACTTACTCAAATCTACCAAAGTCAAACAATAAAAGCTTCCCCTGAGTAAATTCAATGTTTACTTCCTGCTTCTAAAAATCCTTAACAGCAGTGCCATTAAGTTGGCGTGACTCTTTACTGAGTCTATGTTTAAATTTAAATTAAGAATAGGTTAAGCCTAGCTTAAAAGCAGCGGCTAAGTCAACTGCCCCACCCACAAGGGGATGTGGCTTGTAACTAACCGAAATAATCGGTTGAAATATATGGGTAATTGACTGTACCCTGTCTCCCCGGCACAGCCTTTCCTGTTTGTAGGGAGAAGAATCTGAATCCATTTCACTTTGTGAATATAGATTCAGTTTTTTCTACTATCACGGACAAACCACTTTTTCTTATTGTTTAACAACTAGTGTTGTAGTCAAGAAATGTCATGCCTCAAGTAGATCTTCGTATTGTACCAGAGACTCAGGCTCACTTACATCCCCACCCACTCTTGGGATGGGGTTTTACGCTCGATCAATAAAATTTAAAAATGACGGCTACCAACCCAAGCCGGGACACATCTGTTCCCTGTTCCCTGTTCGGGAGTTCCCTTTCCCCACCAAAATGTCCCGCTCGATTACCAATAGCCAAAATGACAGACTCACAAGACTATCTTTATCCCAGAGGTCGCTATCACGGAGAATTTAAGCCGGAAAATTTGGCATTTAATGCAAATTTGCAAGAATTCGCCCAGCGAGTCACTTATATCTGCGCTTTACAAACAAATGGTAAGCTGACACCAGAAGAAGCTTACGATCAAATCCGTTTACTTTGGAAACAGCTACAAGCTTCTAAAACACAACTGGGAATTGGTGATTTAGCAGAAGAAGCAGAAGAGGATTAGGCAGGGGAGCCAAGGGAGTAGGAGAGAGGATTCAAAACTCTCTAAACGAGAAACTCTACTGTCGCCTGTTTTAAAGCTTCTAAATCTAAGGCGGCTAGATGTTGATAAGCTTGCTCGATCACTCGTTTACCCCGGAGAAAGCCAGTGTTGGCACCGGGACAAAGGTAGTTTAGCGTATCTGGGTCAAAGCGATCGCGCAACCAAGCCACACTCCGCAGTTGTCGCCGCCAATGAAAAGTCTTAGAAGTTCGCAAAGGCACAGGCAAACCTTGCTGATTTGGTATCAGGTGACGACCAGAAAATAATACACCTCCTTGAACACTCGAATAAACACAGGAAGAACCAGGAGAATGTCCAGGTGTCCAAATAACTTGAGTTTGAGGAGTGAGGTTAAACTCTTGCTCAAAAGTCGTTACTTCTAAATCAGGCAAAAGATAAGCTTCTTGTTCTTGAATTAAAACTTGACAACCGAAAGCTGCTTGAATCTCCTTAACCTTGCCAATACCACCGCGATGAGTGATGATTAACCAAGAAACACCGCCCTGATCTTGTAAAAATTGTTGATTTTCTTGATCCCAAGCCGGACAATCGATCAAAATGTGGGTTTGGTTTTCTACAATAAGGTAGGCTGTTGCTCCCAACGTATCACGATTGGGTGGAAAGGCAGAAATAGTGTCCAAGACAGCCCTTGCTAGTTTGGACATAATATGATTCTCATATTGCTCGTATTACTGGGAATAGCTACTTACTTTATCGTGAAGCGTAGTGTCGCTGGCATCACCACAACGCCAATTTGGTTATTGTGGTTAGTGATGATGGCACCACCGTTCGTTTGGACTGGTTGGATTTTAGCTTATGGCAGAAATCGACCAATGCCAGCATTTTTGTTAATTGGTGTGTTCTTTGCTTCGTTAATTTTGTACACTTACCTGATTCAAAAGGGAAGAATACAACCGCAAGCGAAAGCGAATGAGACAACAAATAACTCCAAAACACCGGAAACAGCTAAGCCAGCTGATGCCGAAGCGGCAAAAGTACGCCCCATCAATAAAGAAGAGGAAGCACAACTGCGGGATTGTTTCCCTTGGTCAGTTTACTACCTGCAAGACTTAGAGTACCACCCACAAGCGGTAATTTGTCGGGGACATTTGCGAACTAAATCGGAAGAGGCATATCGGACGATTCGCAGTAATATTGAAGCTAAGTTTGGCGATCGCTTTTTCGTCATCTTTCAAGATAGTTTCACCGAACACCCCTTTTTTGCCCTAGTTCCTAACCCCCAAGCCCACCCCGATGTTAAGCGTAGCAACGCCAATTTGCACCGACCCGGTTTAGCCTTAGCATTATTGTTAATTACCCTCTTTACCACCACTGTCATTGGTACAGAAATCGCAGGCGTTACCGTCAAAGCTCTCCAATCTGACCCCAGTTTATTAATCAAAGGCTTACCATATTCATTAGCACTAATGACCATTTTAGGTGTTCACGAAATGGGTCATTACCTAATGGCTAAACGCTACAAAATTCGCACCACACTGCCCTATTTTATTCCCATCCCCTTTTTCCTGGGAACTTTTGGCGCATTTATTCAAATGCGAAGTCCCGTACCCAACCGCAAAGCTTTATTCGATGTGGGAATTGCAGGCCCATTAGCAGGTTTCATCGTTACCTTACCCCTGCTAATCTGGGGATTGGCTAATTCTAGCGTTGTTCCCCTGCCAGAAAGGACAGGAATATTACAATTTGATGCCCTAATTCCCAATTTTTCGATTTTGCTAGCCATCTTAAGTAAACTAGCGATCGGTAGCGAACTCACCTCTAAATCCGCAATTAATCTTCACCCAGTAGCCGTAGCTGGTTACATTGGTTTAATCATCACAGCCTTAAATTTAATGCCAGTGGGACAACTCGACGGCGGGCACATCGTCCATGCTATGTTCGGACAAAGAAAAGCTGCTGCCATTGGTCAGCTTGCTCGCTTGCTACTGCTGTTCGTCTCGTTAATGCCGATACTTTTCCAAGTAACTCTCATCCCTAGAGATTTCCTCTTATGGGCATTATTCCTGTTTTTGATGCCTGTGTTCGATGAACCAGCACTCAATGATGTCACAGAATTAGACAACAAGCGAGATTTGTTCGGCTTACTTTCCTTAGCGCTACTGTTGTTAATCATTTTGCCTGCCCCCCGATTCTTAATGCAATTGTTGAATTTATAAGCAAAGAAAGTGCTATAATCAGCATATTGTTTGGGCACGTAGCTCAGTGGATAGAGCACCAGGTTCCGGTCCTGGGTGTCGGGGGTTCAAATCCCTCCGTGCTCGTTTTATTTTTTAGTGTTAATTATTTGATTGTTGGACACAGGTTAGTGACCTGTGTATTTTTATTGGGAAGTTTGAGAAACTATTGAATTTAGGGCGTTTTGGCTGTTTGGGTAGTTAGTGCGATCATAAACAATGAAGCGGTTTATACTGTTATATATGTATTGGAAGTGGTGGCGATCGATCGAATTTAACAGCAATGTAGAGAGAAACTCAAATGGAACTTGATATAGAAACTAAGTTAAACAACACCCGTAGCCTGTTACAAGAATTAGGTAACTCAGTCTCTACTTTAGTCAACTCATCCCCTGATGTTTTTGAAGATCAAAGCATTAAATCTTGCCTAAGAGATTTTTTAAATGTTTATCAAGAAGCAGTCCAACGACTAGAGAATCCTAGTTTTCGGATTGCTACTATTGGGACAACATCTTCTGGAAAATCAACGATCGTTAATGCACTCATTGGTCGAAAAATTGCCCCGATTGAAGCAGGGGAAATGAGTGGGGGAGTGCTAACGCTCAAACATTCTGAAAAACAGAGATTAATTATTGAACAAACAGAGGATGCTGCTTGGGATACGGGTGAGTGGACGGGATTAAATGATGAGGATTTATACCAGCGGATTCGCGCAGTTATGCACTGCTATCATGATGCACGTAAAAAGCGGGAGTATGTTGCTCCACAAATAGCCGCTTATGTTCCTCTTTTACCAGGTTGCGATCGCTCTTTTCTAGGTTTACCAAAAGGTATAGGAATTGAATTGATTGATTTACCTGGACTAAAATCAGTTCAAGATCGGACTAATTTAGCAACTATCCAAGAGCAAGTTAATAAAGCTTTTAGCTTAACAGAAAATGCGGGTCAAATTATCCGTCATTTAGCTGAAACTCCTGGGTTAACTCATAAAATAACGACTCTTCCATTTTCTCCCATCTTAGGAGGAATTGATATTATCGGTCATGGAATGACTTATCATAAATTAATCGGCATTGAGCAAACCTTATCCTCAGTCATGGGGTTAACTCAAATTGCTGCGGGTGCGAGTGTTTTAAATCTCGGTGTCAGTATTGCTGGCTTTGCCTATATGGGCTATAAATTGCACCAAATTCAAAAATCTTTAGGCGATCTTCAACAGTCGATGGAAGAAGGATTTAACCGAGTTGAAGCGGGGTTAAATCGAGTTGAAAATCGCTTAGATACTATCTCAGGACAACTCGCTTATCTTTATTTATTAGTAGAAGATAGCCGCCAAAAACAACAAAGCCTTGCTAAAGCGATTTCTCATCTGCATCAAGCAATGTTAATTCAAGAAATTGCTGCTTTAACTGCTGAACTTGACGATCGCAAACGCTTCCCGAATGAATCAGCAAGAGAATCTTTAAAAGTTGCTTCCAGAGTTCGATTATTTTTATCTAATCAAGCCATGCAATCTACCCCAGAATTAGATGCTGAAATTATGCTTAATAGTGATGTTTCTATTCAAGGTTGGGCGGTAGCAACAGCCACAGAAGTCAACCTGCTTCTAGAAATTGGTCAACATCAAGAAGCAAAAGAATTACTAGCTGTGGAAGTTCCCAAGTTTCAACAAGTTGCCCAACAATGGGGAACAGAATTAATCAGTGAAGAAAACTCTTATTTATCAACGGCTTATCGGTTTACCCATTCTCGGTTTAATAAATATATTACTTCCGAAAGGGTAGAAAGAATTACCGAGATTTACTCAAGCGATCGCGCCTTGTCTCCTGAACAAATTCGCCGCAAAAAAACCAATGTCGATGTAGAGTTGGAAATGTCCTACAGTTCTTCTAAATTTGATGAAGTTTGGACACATCGCCAAATAGCTGTAGCTGAATATTTAGATACTCTCAGCGAACTTTCAGCAAGATTAGACAGTTTACAAAATTTTGCCGCTTTATGTGAAAGTCTAAATGTTAAAAGTAGTAAGGAAATTTTACCTGATGCTAATACTGAATCAGGATTATATATTTTACCGGAAAATTGAATAATCTTTGTTAAGCATCATCATCTTCTATGACAATTAATCAATAGATAGTAGCAGCAACTTATGGAACGAGAGCAGGTATTATTAATATTGGCAGAACATCGGGAAATGCTAGAGAAATTAGGAGTCAAATCTCTAGAATTATTTGGTTCTGTTGCCAGAAATGAAGCAACCTCAGATAGCGATGTTGATTTTCTGGTAGAATTTTCCATTGATGCAGGATTGTTTGAATTATTTAGGGTACAGCACTATTTAGAAGATATTTTAGGGTATGCTGTAGATTTGGGAACTAAAGACGCTTTACGAGAACATCTACGAGAAACTGTGTTACAGGAATCAATTCGTGCCTTCTAGAAATTGGTTACTCCGCATTCAAGACATAATTAATGCTGGGAACAGTATTCAGCGTTACACAGCCGGGATGACTTTTGAGGAATTCCAGCAAAATGAAATGCTAATCAAGGCAATTCTCTATGATTTTGTAGTCATTGGTGAAGCGGCAATTAATGTTCCCAGTGAAGTACAATCTCGTTATCCGCAAATTCCTTGGCGGCTAATAGGCGATATGCGAAATGTAATTGCCCATGAATATTTTCAGGTGAATTTAAGGATTATTTGGAATACGGTGCAAAATAATCTCCCTGTTTTGCTGACTCAACTTCAAGATTTACTGGAAACCGAAACGAGATAAAATTCTAGAGATAGCTTAATTTTTCAGTATTAAAAATGCCCAACCGCCATAATCTGATTTATTTTCATCATCCTTGTCTCTTTCTGGTTGCAGCGGGTTAACAATGATATCGGCGGTATTAAAATATCCGCTTAAAATATCCTCAATAACTATCTGATCCGTAAGTCCCTCTGTAATTAATCCAAAAGTAATCATAATTAAAAATTCTTAGGCAATCCCCCAATATAACCGCGCAAAAATGCTTCTGATAATCTTACAGGTTTTTGTCCTTCTAAAGGTTTCGGGGATAAAATTCTTCTGGCTTTAGTATGACCTAATTTATTGCGGTAAATCACAAAAAGTCTTTGTTCATCATCATCTAAATTTAATCCATCTAAAATTGCTGGGTTATGAGTTGTGAAGATGACTTGTTTATTGTACCTTTTAGCTAATTCTACTAATTCTTTAACCAATCTACGAGCTAATCTAGGGTTAAGCGAAACATCAATGTTATCTACAGCAAAGAATTTAGGTGTATCATCGCTGATAAAAAGACAGAAGTAAAATAGAAGAAAGAGAAAGCCTTCATTAGAACTATTTTGAGTAAAATAATCTAGTTCAGGTGCTAAATATTTATCTTTGATTTGAATTACTCTTTCACCCAGAGATAAGTTAGATTTATGGGGAATTGCCAAATCTTCAAACCAATCTATTAGCTGCATTTTGTCTTTTATTTCTTGCAACTTTGCTTGATTTTCTTCTAAACTCAAAACTGTTAAGAGTTTAAATAATCCTTCTCCTTTGATACCTAAAGGTTGTATTTGACCTTCTTCGTTAAAAATGCGTAAGCTTGAGTTTTCGGGAGAAAAAATTAAAAATGTTTTTAGTAAGTTAGTATATTTGTCGTTTTGTCCCAAAAATGAGGCTTTTACACCTTGATAAATTTCTTCTCTAGATTGAGGGGAAAAATTTAGTGGATCTTTATGAATTAAATCAACTATTGCTTGAATTTTTCTCGATAAGTCACTGTTTAATTGGTCTGAATTAACCAAAACCCAATTAGAGTAGGGTTTACCATCGTGCTGTAAATTAAATGTGAGAGTTTTATCTGGGTAAAACTGCAAAGTTATTTTAATTTCTTGGGTTAAATTATCGGTGTTAAAAGCCGATCGCATAAATTGCGAATCTGTAACTCTCATCCCCCTAGAAGCTAAAAACTCATTGTCCAGCTTATCAGCTGCGGCGGCTGCACTTAAAGCTATAGCTTCTAAAATATTAGTTTTCCCACAGCTATTTTCACCTATTAAAACGGTGACTCTTCCCAATTCAATTTTTAACTCTTGAATTGATTTGTAATTTTCTATCCCAATTTCTTTGATCATAATATTTATGGTGATAGAGAACGGAGATTGAGGATTGGGAATCGAGATATTGACTACAGTTGAGTTTTCCCTGGATTTGGGAAAACTCCTTTCCGACAGTTATATTATTCGGTTGTATCGGTACTTGTTTTACCTTGCACTCCTTTAAGAATCCGAGAGAGTTCGCTTTTTTCATCAACACTAATCCGACTGGGAGAACCACTAATAATTCTTTCAAAGTTGCGGAAAGTATCTTTAATTTCTGGGCCTTTTTCACTGATAGTATATTCTCGAATTCCTTTGTCATGCCAAGAACCACGCATTTTAAAGACGTTAATGGCACGGGACATTTCGCCGCGAATTTCTACATATTGCAGCATTAAAATTGTGTCTGTAATGGTGGAAATATGGGAATCAGTGATGGAATGTGAACCCATAAATTGATCGGTGGTATTGGTGAAAAAGCCTGTAATTTCTTCTTGTTTGGCAAATCCAGTTACACCAATCACAAATTGCCGGAAGGCGTTGTTACTAACTCCTCTGGCTAAAGCTGATAGGGAGTCAATGGCAATTCTGGAAGGTTTAAATTGAGCGATTTCTAATTTTATTATCTGTAAATGGTCTTCTAATCCGGCTGATTCTGGGTAAGCACAAATGATTTTTAATAAACCTTTTTGTTCTAAATCTTCAAAGTCTATACCCCAAGAATAAGCGTTGCGGGAAAGTTGGGCGCGAGATTCTTCATAAGCAAAAAGAATTGCTCTTTCGCCACGCATACAAGCGTCTTGTAAAAATTTGCTAACTAATAGGGTTTTACCTGTACCTGTAGCTCCGGTGGCGAGGATAATTGAATCTTTGAAGAAACCTCCACCACACATTTCGTCTAATGTTCTTACGCCGGAAGAGACTCTGGCGTTAGATGAACGTTGAGTTAGACGCATTGCTCCTAATGGGAAGATGTTAATACCTTCTCCGGTAATTGTGAAGGGATATTCGCCTTTCATGTGAGTGGTACCGCGCAATTTTAGGATTTCAATTGTGCGGCGACGGCGTTCTCCTTCTAATACGTTGCGAACAATTACTACGTTATCGGAAACGAATTCTTCGACACCAAAACGCGCTACAGGGCCATATTCTTGTTCGCGTTCTGTGGTCATAATTGTAGTAACACCAACTTGTTTTAGTCTGGCGACTAGGCGAAAGATTTCCCGGCGCACTACAGAGGCGGCATCATATTGTTGAAATACGGCGGTTACGGAATCAATAGAAACTCTTCTAGCTTTATATTTACGAATGGCATATTGTAGTCTTTCAATGAGGGCGGAAAGGTCAAAACTGCCGACTACATCTTGTCCTTCGGGATCTGGAGAAGCATCTAAAATAAATAATTTTCCGTCATCAATTAGGTGTTGTAAATCCCAACCAAAACTGGAGGCGTTTTTAATAATATCTGTTGGTGATTCTTCAAAGGTAACGAATACGCCTGCTTCGTCAAAATGAATGATGCCATGATAGAGAAATTGTATAGCGAGTAAGGTTTTGCCAGTTCCCGATGTACCGCTGACTAAAGTAGTTCTACCGACTGGTAAACCTCCATGACTGATGTCATCAAATCCCTCGATCAGGGTACGAATTTTTTCAACTCCTATTTTGACTCGATTCGGTTGTTTATTTTGATTACTTTTACTCATTGTTTCGCTAGTAGTAGGGAGAGATAAAACTTATTACTATAAACCAAGGGCGGTATTATAGCTTACCATAAAACGGTCTATAGAGATGCTATAGACATGAAAAAATATACTCTATAGTTCTAGTTGTTCTTCTTCTCGCAGTTCTTCATAAAGCAAATCTAAGCCTATTAGGACTTTTTCTCGATCGGAAAGGTCGCCGATTATTTTCCGTACTGGGGGTGGGAGGATTTTAGCGAGGGTTGGAGTAGCTAAAATTTTATCTTCTTCTGCTAATTGAGGATTTTTTAATACGTCAATCACTTTCAGGGCGTAGACACCTTGGAATTCTTCTTCAAGAATGTTCTTTAGTGTTTTTAAAGCCCTCACAGAGTTTGGGGTATTTCCGGCAACATAAAGTTTGAGAACGTAGGTTTTTTTGAGCGGATTCATAAATCAAGTTTTGTTTAAAATGTTCCGAGGTATAGACTAAACTTAAACAACTTTGTTTTCAAGAGTCTTTTGGTAACGAGCGTCGATACATTTCACAAAGATGAGCGATGACATCGATTAAGGTGAGACGGTAATCTAGGAGGATTTCATCGCCGCGCCCTTCCAGTTTTAGTTGTTTAGAAATTTCATCCATCAACTCCATGTGAATCTCTACGATATAAGTAACGGAAATATCTGCAAAGAAAGCTACATTTACGAATTCATCTATTTTTTGATTGAGATTGCTATTGCCGACAAAGTATTCTAAAACGATTTGCCGATATGCGGCTTTAAGGTTTTCGATGAACTCTTGTCTTTCTGCTGAAGGAAGGTTGCGGAAAAAGTTTTGGGGGTTTCGCTTGTAATACACACCTAAGTACCCTAATCGCTCCTTCAGTTTCTCAGCTAGTCGGCGCTGCTGCTGAAGCAGAACGTTTTCTTCCTCTGGGATGGTTTCAGCATCGGGGTTAGTTTCGCACCAAGGGGCTACTGAAGAGAGCTTGAGGAAGTTAGCGATCGCCTGATCAATATAATGGGTTATCTGGCTAAGTTGGCTATGGTAAACATAGATAGCAGCAGTGTCATAAAAAAAGCTCCCTTCTCCCGATGTTAGCTCTTTGCTAGGGTTTTTTGGGGCTTCGGCAATTGTAGTTTCTCGGTTTTCATGGCTGGGATGATAATCGGGTGATTCTGGTGCTGGCTGGGCAAGAGAACTATTTTCTGTGGCTGGTGAATCAGGCTTTAAGATTGCTAATGGGAGGAGTGTTCCCTGTGCGTATAGTTGATTAACTAATGGCAGTAAATCAGGGCCATCCTCTAAAATCAGGCAGTCTAAGATTTGCTTTTCCTGTTCCACAAATTGGAAAAACTCTGCAGGCGATCGATATTGAGTCAGCACGTAGCGTTCGCCGCTTAAATAATGCTGAAGCGATCGGGCTAGAGTCTCAGAATCAAGTAATGTACAGATAGTAAGTGACAATCGCACTCTTGTTTTGCGCTATAAAGGTAGAGTTGTTGTATAATGCCGACCTGGATTCAGGAAGGCGCTTGTGTCAATAATTCAACACAATCTTTAACAATAAGCTAACATTTGTTGAATTGTCATTAATTGTAATTGCCCCGACATAAGTAATTTTAACGCTGGGGTCATAATTGATATAGGCTCAATAAAACGTGCTTAACTATACGGATTCACTTTAGCCCTGCTACAGTTTTGCTTCCACTCTAAACCAGAGGCATCGCCTACCCTCGCTGTAGCCATTGAGTAGGGAATAGAAAAACTAACTACGGAAATTGAGTGAGGGAGGCAATTCCAGCTGTTGTACCCGGTCAGCGAGAAAGCTTACGCTATGTCAAGCCCTGATGTTAAAGAATTCATCGCTTTTGTTCCCAGTTGTACTCAGAGGACTACTTTGGGGAAGATACTGGATATTTTCCAGCACAACCAGTGCGATCGCATTGTAGTAGTAAGTGAACAAGATACTCCTAAAGGAGTATTGCATTTGTATAGTTTACTGCCTTACCTGCGAGAAAAAAAGGGAAAAAAATCCCCGGATACTTCGTCAACAACTGCTCCTGAAAAACCGGAGACGCAAAAAGCTGTTTCTTCTCGTTCTCAGGGGACAGGGAGTAAATCCAGTTTACTCCTGCCTTTATCAGAATTAGATTTTTCTGTCCTCACCCCATTGACTACTTTACCTGCGGAATTTAGTTTGCGAGAATTTTGGCCCTATCTCCGAAATGAAATTTCCCGATTAGGCAAAACTCAAGATTTAGGTTTAGTTAATTTGGCTGGGAAATTTTTAGGATTACTGGATATTCAACGTTTGTTGGAATTTATTGCTACTGATTCGGCAGCACAACAATTAAATCAGGACTCACTTAATTTAGCTAGAGTAGCATTAACAAATCAGAAAAATTTACCTGATGAAGTAGCAACGCTGAATTCCCTAATTCAACTTTTAGAAAGGCTACCTTTGCCTTTAATGTTGCAAACTGGTAATGGTCAATCAGTCAAACAAAATTTGGCTTGGCGACAATATTTTGATTCCCTGCAAGATGCTGATTGGCTGCGAAAAGAAATTGCGGAATTATTAGAGTTTTTGCCCTCGGAAGAACAGGGTAAATTTCACCGCGAAGTCCATTATTACACGGAGAAAGCAAGTAATTCTATCGATAATGAAGAAGAAAGATTTGCTACACCTGTTTCTTTACCTAAGTTGTGCCAGTTAGGGAATAATCCTGATAGCTGCACTTGTGTTTGTCCGATGCAAAATGGGACGGAAAGAGTTTGGCAGTTTGTGAAAATACCTTTAGGTAATCTTTTATATAACCCAGATTTGGCGCTGTCAGAAACCAATTTATCAATTGATTTTTCTCAAGGGAATGAGTTTCGGTTGGCTAGTTTAATTTCGAGGAATATTTTAGGGGAAACAGGAGATAATACAGCCGCAGAATCACCTAAGAATTTATCAGCAAATGATTTGTGGTTGGTGTTGGCGCAGGATGTTACTGAGTCGCACCAAGTAGCTAAGGAGTTGGCGGCTAAAAATGCGGATTTAATGCAATTAAACCGTTTGAAAGATGAGTTTTTAGCTTGTATTAGTCATGAACTAAAAACACCGTTAACGGCGATTTTAGGGTTGTCGAGTTTGTTAAAGGATCAAGTGTTAGGAGAATTGAACGATCGCCAAGCCCGTTATACCAGATTAATTCATCAAAGCGGTCGTCATTTAATGATTATTGTTAATGATATTTTAGACCTAACGCGGATGGAAACGGGGCAGCTAGAGTTAATGTTAGCACCAGTGGATATTCATGCGGTGTGCGATCGGGCTTATCAGCAATCTCGGCAAATTCATTTAAGCAGAAAAAGTGCCGATCCTGACGACTTGAATTCTACTGAACCAGAAACTAGGTTTATATTAACGATTGAATCGAGATTAGATACCCTAATTGCCGATGAAATGCGTCTGCGACAAATGCTAGTTCACCTATTATCTAACGCCCTAAAATTTACCGAAGTTACAGGGGAAATAGGCTTAAGAGTAAGTTACTGGGAAGGTTGGATTGCTTTTACAGTTTGGGATACTGGTATTGGCATTCCCGAAGACAAACAACACTTAATTTTTCAGAAGTTTCAACAATTAGAAAATCCCTTAACTCGCCAGTTTGAAGGGACAGGTTTAGGATTAGTTTTAACCCAACGTTTAGCAAGGTTGCATGGGGGAGATGTTACCTTTACTTCTAAACCTGGAAGCGGTAGTGAATTTACTTTACTTTTACCTCCTAGTCCTCCCAATAGTCAATGGGAAATAGAAACAGAAGGAAAAGGAGAAAAATTCGCATTTAATGGAACTGGTATTAATACTACAGCTAATTTATCGATTACTAATATTTCTTCTCGCTTAGTTTTAGTTGTGGAATCAATTCCCAGGTTAATTGAAGATTTAAGCCAACAACTTTCTAGTTTAGGTTATCGGATTGTAATTGCTCGTTCTGGAACTGAAGCCTTAGAAAAAGCCCGAAGATTACAGCCTTTTGCTATATTCTTAAATCCCCTGTTACCTTTGCTTTCGGGTTGGGATGTTTTAACTTTATTAAAAGCATCTCCCCAAACTCAACATATACCTGTAGTTGTCACCGCTAGCAGAGGAGAAAAAGAATATGCTTATGGCAAACGTGCAGATGGCTTTTTGTCTTTACCAGTGCAACAAGACCCCCTCAAACAAAGTTTAGAAAAAATTACTCAACCAGCTAAAATTTCTCAACAAAAGTCAACGAATACTAGTTTGACAATTCTGCGCTTAAATGCGGGTGAGAGAAATGTGGAGTCGCGAATTCGCAGTCCTAATTCCTCACAAAATCTCGATTCTGATTTGAGTAACTTATTACATCAACATAATTATCGAGTGCTAGAAGCTGATGATTTAGTCCAAGCAGAATTGCTTGCGAGAATTTGGCAACCTCATGTAGTTTTATTAGAGGGTAAGATTGCTGAATCACAAAGTTATTTAGAACAATTAATTGAATACCAAGCTTTAGCTAGTCTCCCGTTAGTGACGATGGATGAAGCGACGACTCAGGCGGCTTTACAAGTGGGAAATAAACAGGAAAATACGAGTTTACAAGTATATCCTTGTTTGGGCATTAATGGTGCTTTGCCAGAAGCTAATATTTTGCTACAAGCAATTCAAGTTGCTGCGGGTATTGGCTGCAAATTAACAATTTTGGTGGTTGATATTTCCACTATGCCAGACTTGGGGAAAAGGTTTACTAATGAACAGCCGGAAAAAAATCGATCGCCAGGGGTAAACTCTAAAAAACGGACAGAATGGCTGCAAGCTTTAATTCAATATTTACAAACGGCTGGCTTGAAAGTTGTTACTGGTCAATCTTGGGCAGAAGTTTTACAACAAGCGCAACATTGTAGTGTAGATTTGCTATTAATTGATTTAGGTAATAGTACAGCAAATTCAAATTTAGTAAAAGCTTTGTGTGATTTACGCCAAGTAGCCCAAAGACCACCAACATTAGTGTTAGTTAGACAAGGAGGAAAATCTCCAAATGAGACTACAGATAATCTGCATAAATTAAGTATTTCTGATGGGGAAACATCTGCGTACAAGATAGATTTTTGGGCGGCAACTTTGGGTGATGTGGCAACTAATATTTTGCCTAGTTCAATCGCAATGGAGGAGTTGTTAAATCAAATTAGACATACTTTGTTACAGGCGAATTCTTCTGGTTCTAATCCTCAACTATGTGTGAATAAATTAGTAAAAACTTATCAGCAAACGCGATCGCTAGATTTATAGTAAGAATGCAGAAGGCTGATATGCAGCAGAATGTAGAGACGTTGTATACAACGTCTCTACATGATTTTTCCCAGAGGTCTATATCTTAAGAAACGTAAATCCGTAGTGGAAATGTAACGGAAAATAAACAGTAACCTTACTACTAACTTGCTTAATTCTTCTTTAACTTTCTGGAGAAATTGTTTCAGTTCATCACAAACTTACCCAATTTTTATAATTAAATGGCACTATCTAAAACAGAGGAAGTTTCTTAAGCTTCCGAGTATAAGGAGCAGCAGTAATGAAAGAACAAAAAGCTAACCAATACATGGAACTTCTGGAAATTCCGCCAGGATATGTAAATATTATGGGCTATGTGGATGAATCAGAAGTTAATGGCCCTGGCTGTCGTGCGGTAATTTGGGTACAGGGATGTTTGCGGGAATGTCCGGGTTGTTTTAATCCGGCTTCTTGGTCTTTTGAAATTAATGATTTAGTTTCTATTGATAGTTTAGTTCACCGAATTTTAAGTAATCCGAAAAATACTGGGGTAACTTTTTCTGGTGGGGAACCTTTTTGGCAAGCGTCGGCTTTAGCTAGTGTAGCAAAACAAGTCCGGGCCCAAGGGTTAAATGTAATGTCGTTTACTGGTTTTACTTTAGAACAATTGCGATCGGAATATGCCCCCGCTGGTGCTCATGAATTGCTAGAACAATTAGATATACTAATTGATGGCCCATATATGCAGCATTTGGCTGTGCATTCCCCTGATTGTCCGGTAGCTTCTAGTAATCAAAAAGTTCACGTTTTTAATCCAGCTTTAAAAGACAAAATTTCTTGGGCAAGTGACCAAATTGAAATTCACATTTTGAAAGATGGAAGTAGAATTGTAACTGGTTATTATGGTCAGTTGCAGTTGGATGAGGCGTGAGGGAAAGTGGGAGAAAGGGCGATCGTGAAATCTTGCACCTGCGATTTTAACCCGCCCGGAAATCAATTTCCGGGCTAATAGCTTAAGTCCATTAAAATGGACTAAAAGCATAAGAATTCTAAGTATTTAGTCCTCTTGTAGGGGCGGGTTTAGCAGATAACCCTTCTGTGTAACAGATCTAAATAACGCTTTTCTCTGGCATCAATTGTCCCATCAGCCGCTGACATTTCATAACCAAAGCTAAGTAACAGAAGCTTTTGGGATTTAGAAAAAGAACTTGTTAACTTTAATAAGTTATTAGACTTAGTATAATCTAAATTTTCTTTCACTCCCTTAACCATCAATTTGGTTAATTCACGCACGCCACCTTGAGCAGGAATAAATTTATTCAGCGTTTTCTGTAACCTTTGCTTTTCCTCTTCTGTCACCTGGCTATCAGCATATATTACACCTAGCAGTAATGTTACTAAAGCAGCAAGAAAAATTACGGAAGGTGTCACATCTTCTTTAGTGAGCTTCACTCTAGCGCAGTGGAGCAGGTGACTGCTTGGGCGGGGTTAGCATTGGTTCAGGTTGGGGAGTGGCGTTTGTTACTGGATTTTTGACTGTACCATTGGGCATAATGGTGGCTTTAAAAGTAGCACCCGTAAAGTCTGCACCTGTAGTTCCAGTAAATTTGGCTCTGAACAAATTAGTATCTGTGAGATTGGCGTAACTGAGGTCTGCACCACTCAAATTAGCACCAATTAGTACCGCTAGGGTAAGATTAGCACCTCTAAGAGTAGCATAGCTCAAGTTAGCACCAGCTAGCATACTATTTCTCAAATTAGCATTGCTTAAATCGGCTCCACTCAGATTCGCATTACTCAGATCCAAATTACTCAGATTTTCCCCGCTTAAGTCACACCCGGAACATTCTTTTGTATTTAATAGTCGTTCTACTGGGTCAATTTCTTGTGCCCAAGTCCCTAATCCTAAAATTAAGGAGGCTAACAAGGATACAGTAAAGAAAATGTTTCTGTTCATCAGCAAAATTCCCCTTTAACTGATAATAGCAGTCTATTGATTTTAGACTGGGAATTTGGGATTGGCGATGAAAAAAAACTCCCATTTCAATGGCTGTTTAAAATTTGCCTGTGTGTAAAAAGTGACCTGATTAAAGGCGATCGCTAAATCAAAAATATTACCAAAGAAACATTTAAAATAATTTCCCTAATCCTTGACAAATCACCTTTAAAGATGCAATGAATGTTTAACAACTGCAAATTACCTGAATAAAATCACAGCAAATAAGGGGTGAATCACATGACTTTCACTATTTTTAATGAATCAACTTACTTGGCAAATTATGCTGATGTTAGGTCAGCAGTTGCCCAAGGTTTTTTTGCTTCAGGATTACAACATTTTCAATTAATTGGTTTAACGGAAGGTCGGACTGCTGTATCACCTTTTTGGGATGAACAAAGATATTTAAATGCTAACCTTGATGTTAGAGCAGCTGTAAATAACAGAGCGTTTTCGTCAGGTTTACAACATTTTATCTCGTTTGGAGAAACCGAACGGCGACCCGGAGCACCCATAGTAGAGCCGACACCGGGATTTAACGAAAACTATTACTATGGACTATATCCTAATGTGTCGCGGGCAGTACTTTTAGGACAATTTAGTTCCGCAATTGCTCAATACAATCGTGAGGGCAGATTTCAAGGAAATACAGCTTTCTTTTCGGGAACTAGGGGTAGTGATATTATTACCGGACTGGGGCCTTCAGGAAGTGCCATAGTAGGTATTAGTGTAGATATTAATGCCAGAGTTGCAGGTGAACCAGATCCAATTCCTACAAGTTTAGGAACAGGCGAAGTAGATGTTTTAATTGGTAGTACCGGAGCGGATAGATTTGGTTTAGGTTTTGGCAGAAGTAGATCTAACCCAACAATTCAAAGGTTTTATCTTGGTCAAGGAAATAACGATTATGCTTACATCATTGGTTTTGAATCAGGAAGAGATATTCTGCAATTAGCAGGTTCACCAAATGACTATACTACTACTACAGGTGCGTTTGGTGTCACAGGAAATCGCACTAGCGGTCTGAGTATTTTCTATTTAGGAGATTTGGTTGCAGCTGTGGAGGGCGTAAATTCTCTTCAAGTTGCTCAACCAGATACTGGTGCGGGATTTTTCCTTTTGACTTAAACAGGGCTTGCTGAAAAAGTCTGTTGGTGGGGGTAGGGACACGGCATCATTAATATTTGCAATTCCTACCGTTATCTCTTTCATGCCGTGTCCCTACAATTTCCGCAGAAATTGGCCTGGATGAAAGCGCCAAAAGGTCCCAAAAACCTTTTGCACTTGTTTTGAGCAAAAAAGGCGCTTTCACCCTTGCCTATATTACTTTTTACATTTATTCAGCAAACCCTAAATAGGGAACAGGGAATAGGAAATAGGAAATAGGGAACAGGATAAATTCTTCACTTGTCCCCTAGTCCCCTAGTCCCCTAGTCCCCTTACCCCGTGAAGCAATTATCTTTGAATCGGTGGTGCTTGAATTGATCCTGGAGTAACTGAGGGTGGAAAATTCGATCGATTTGGTGGGAAAGGTTGATTTGGTCTGTTTCTAGCTTCTGGACTATTACGAATATCGCGGCGAATATCATTTAATGAGTCACCGGAAGCAAGACGATTTCTCCAAGTTCTTAACCCGTTGGAATCGACATCACGACCTAAAACTTCCCGGTAGATTTGATTGATTTGTGTTCTTGCTTCGTCACTGTTAGCGATTCGAGAGCGAACATCTCTAACAGAAGTACCATCTCTTAAGGCATTAGACCAAGTACGATAACCTTCGGAATCAGGTTCACGACCTAAAATTTCCCGGTAAATCCGGCGAATGTCTTCTTCATAATTGAAGTTGCCGCGATTACCAAATCGATCGCGATCGTTGCGGTCATTGTAACGGTCGTTGTAGCGATCTCTAAATCGGTCATTGTTGCGATCGCCAAATCGACTTTCGAGATCCGTTCCTCGCAAATTCGCATTATCAAAAATTGCATTGCGCGTAATCACATCTCTGAGATTTGCATTTCCTAAATCAGCACCTCTGAGGTTAGCATCTCTTAAATTAGCGCCTCTGAGATTAGCATTTCTCAGGTCAGCATCTTCCAAATCCGCACCTTGTAAATCGGCATTTCTTAAATCGCGACCTCTGAGATCTGCGCCTCTCAAATCACAGTTGCGACAACTACCAGTATTAATCAATCTGCGGACATCACTAAAATTTTGGGCTTGTGCAGAATAGGATAATCCCAAGGTGGAAAGTAACAAACTAGCTGTGAGAATTTGTAGTTTCATTTTAAGCGATCTCAAACTAAAACAAGTGTTCTTTAATACAGGACTTACGCCTGGTGGCTCAAAAACCCGGTTTGGAGTGTTAACCTTGCCGATCCAAACCCACGATTTTGGATAGAAACCGGGTTTTTCTGCGTAAATCCTATCATGAATGAATAAATGGAATTTGCTGGCTCCTCAGATGGGAATTTATTTTAGACCCCGAGGAGGAGCTTGGATTGACGGTGAGAAAGTAGAACCATTATTTCTTCTGCTGGGTATTGAATAATCTATTGTGGGTGAATTATTTCTGGAAGGTGAATACCTCCTTGTAGGTTGCTGATAGTTTTGGGCGGGTAAACTTCTTTGAGAAGGAGTTCTCAAAGATGGTGAAAAGTTAGCAGGTGGGAAGCTTCTATTGGGAGCACTCACTGCGGGTACAATGTTTCTGGGGAAAGTTTGGACGGGTACAGAATAATTTCTCCCTGGTAAGCTTCTTGTGGGTGGGTAGACAGTGTTTGGTGGTATGTACCTTCCAGGTTGTACATTGTTGAAATAAGGATTGTACGCTGGGTAACGTCTATTTCTGAAAGAGCGAGCTTCGGAACTATTTTCAATGTCGCGCCGCACTTCGGATAAACTGGAACCGGAAGCTAAACGATTTGTCCAAGTTCTAATTCCTTCTCGATCGACATCTCTACCTAGTACTTCTCGGTAAATTTGATTAATTCTCGCGACTGCTTCATCACTGCGAGCAATATCACGTCGGATGTCGCGCAAAGAGTCAGAGCTTCTGCGTTCTCCTAACCAAGTTCTTAACCCTCTATAATCAGGTTCACGTCCGAGAACTTCGCGGTAAATGTCACGGATTCGATCGACTGAATAGTAATAGTTGTATTCTCGACCATAGCGCCGTCCGTAGTAGGGATCGCGATAATAGCGATCGCGATAATAGCGATCGTCATAATAGCGATAACCCAAAAAGTTAGGATTGTAGTAATCGTCGTAGTAATCGCCAAAAAACAGACCCCAAGACCAATAAAGTGGGTTGACATAATATGGCTGAATACCAAATTGAATGTACAACTGTTTCGCGTTGGCACTGGGTAAGCTAGAATTTGACAAATCCACTTTGATTGGTTTGGCATTAGCTACTGTCTGTTTGGCATTATCTATAGTTTGGGCAGACAATGGCTGGCTTAATCCTAAACCAATGATAATGGTAGTAGTTGTTATAGTTTTTAAGTTCATTTGACTGTTCTCTAGTTACTGATATACTTTTTGCCAAAAAAGTTCCGGTTGTTGACATAATAGCTGAGCCAGCTATTGCTTACAGTTAATCTCGTCACAACCAGACAGTAAAGACTTTCGTTCTATTCTATAAATTTAGGATGACAATTTGATCTGACTGTTGTCATCCTTCTTTGGTTCCCTTTGCATGGTTGATATTATGTCCGGCTAATCAACCATAGTATCGTTGATACAAAACCTTGTAGAGACGTTATATATAACGTCTCTACATTATAGGTAATCAAGCGGACATGATATGACTGGTAATGTCATTCTGGCATCAATATAAATAAGGGCTAGAGTAACCCAGCCCTTTAAGCACCCAGATGGAATTTACATCCATCCCATTTGTAATCACAACCTTATTTTGACTACTGGCAAAACTTGCTCAGTAGGAAATTCTGACTTTGCCAGAGTTAATTAGCCTGTAATTCCTATTCTGTCATGGGATTACTTGTGAGTGAAAACTGAGGTCAAAGAGAAAAATAAAAGTTTACAAATCTAGCCAATTGGCGATCGCATCTGTAGATTTAACAATGTGCATTCCCGCCTCAGCGAACTTTTGATATGCTGCATCCGCTTGTTCTGTAAAATCAATTACTCCCGGAATAACTACAGGAGAGCTACAATCTTCCAATAAGTAAACTTTTTTAGCTTTTTTCGCGTCTTGTTCCTTAATTTCTGTCAGCAAGTCATCCACAGTCCAAGCAACGCAGTGACTTTTCGCTTGTCCTGCAACTATTACCGCATCAAACTCCAAAAGTTGCTTAATTAAATTAACATTTTTCTGGGCAATCGGTTGACCATTAGTATCTTCTAAAACTTCGGCGCGTAAGACTGAGTAATTTTCCGTTAAAGGGTTGTTACCTTTAAGCTCAAAAATCGTTTGACTACACCTAGCAATATTGTGGAAAAATAACGCTTCTTCCACTGCGGAAACTAAGGCGTGACCAATACCACCTAACATAGAATGATAAGGCCAAACTGTTAAAGGATATTTGCCATCGCCGCTAAGTTGTTTTACATAGTGAAAGGCGTGTTGTTGTAATTTTTCGTAATCGTTAACTGCTATGTTGTAAGCAACTGCTGGATTAACTTGCCAAACTCCGGCTTTGACATCATCTAAAGTAATAATTGTTGCTGCTGGTGTGGGGTGTTCGCCTGCTGCATTTACCCAAAATATGGGATGAAAAATTTGCATGGCGGTATGGGTATCCATTGTAGGTGCGATCGTACTAATTACACCCAAATTCCGGTAAATAAATTCGCATAATCTAATATTATCTTCAACTGCGCCTTTACCAGAACGCCCACCCACAAATAATTCAAACTCAGGAATACAAAATGTATTTTGGGGATCGATAATTAATAAACAAATCCGCTTTCGATCGTCTAATGCAGGAGCAATATTATGTTGTTTCGCCCAACTTTTTGCTTCTGCTGCTCTTTCTTGGTAAGGTACTCGCCAAACTTCCCCTACTTTGCTAGCATCAAAGTGCGCCGGAATCGGTAACTCTTTGGTTATTTCTGTTGTTGTCATCTCACCATATCCTATTTATTAATATAAACGCAAATTCCTAACTAATGTCGCTTTAATCCTCGCTGAATTGCAGTTATTTATGTCAAATTCCATAGCTTTTTTTGAGCCAATCTTGGTCATTTTCACTAATAAGTCCTGGTAAAAAGTCCTGGTTTTCTATTTGTTCCCAAGTATAGGAAATTTCTGCTGGAAAAGCTTGTATTCCGATATCTGTTTCCTCAACTGCTAAATCAACTCCATCTAGGTAAGCTTTTTTTATCGCTTCATCTAAGTAAGGCTTTAAACTAGGATTTTGTTGGAGTAAATCAGTAATTTTTCGGCGCTGTTCCCGAATTGTTCTAAGCCAACTTTTAGACCTTTTATTGGGTTGATATTCCCATTTTAATAAGTGTCCAATTAGAACTCCTAGACGATTAATTAATTCTCGTTTTTCCTGTTTACCCAAAGATTCTATTTCCTCAATCAAATTGTCAATATCTAGATTATTTAGGTCACGCTGACGTAATAATTGAACTTGTTTTTGAGTCCAAGCATAAAAGTCAGTTTCGTATAGGTCGATCGGTGGAAGGTTCATAGTTTCTTCCTCAGAGGGCTTTAATTCGATTGTTATTTATTAACTTTAACTGGTTTCAGATTATCCAATTTTAACTCGAAGTCTGGCGGAACACAAAAAATACTATTTGATTCGGCATTACCAAAAAGGTTTTCAGAATTTCCTAAATAGTTATTTGGGTTATAAATTGGGATTTTATGCCAATACAATTTGTAACCACACTCAGCCAAAAAATTTACTAAACTTTTATCATTTTTAGGTTGGTAGTTAATATAAAGAATTGGCTGCAACGCTTTAATTGTGTTAATTGCACCTTGTAAAACAGCCAACTCCATCCCCGCAACATCTATTTTAATTAACCGACAGCGTGGCAAATTTAAACTATCAAGTGTAATAGTCTGGGCAACTTCACTTTCCCCATCTTCACTAATATCTAATTTACTAAAATCATGAGGTTTGCTATAATCCAATACAGGCAGGTTTATCGCGGAAAATGTATCGCTAACTGCCACATTATAACAGTAAGTATTAGTAATACTATTGAGTGCTAAATTAGCACAGAGATTTTGAAAAATCACTCTTTGCGGTTCAAAAGCTAAAACTGTTCCTTGTTCCCCAACTGCTTGAGCTAAATAAACCGTATGACTTCCAATATTTGCCCCAATTTCTACTACTAAATCTTCAGGTTTAATGATTTGTTGTAACAGTTCAATCTCGCCTTCTTTATATTCGCCGTAAGCTGACAAAGATTTGCCTACTTCCAAATCGTTAATATTATAAAGTAAAACTCCGTGACGGCATTTTTTCAAGTTGTTAAATCCATTAGCAGGAAGTAAACTTTGTTCAGGTAATTTATTTTCCATCGCTTTATTTTTTAACTCATTAACCAATTTTTCTAACTCAAAAGCTACTCTTTGAAATACCGGATGCCAATCTCCTAATTTAGTTTGGCGAAACAAGCGTAAAGTTGGATACCAGGGGTTATTTTCTCCTTCTAACATCCAACGCCAATCAGCTACTTTTGATAATACAACCCATACAGTTTTGCCCATTGCGCCCGCTAAATGTGCAACTGATGTATCTACACATATTACCAAATCTAGCTGGTCGATCGCAGCCGCAGTATCAGCAAAATCATTAATTTTTTCGCCTATGTCTTGAATCTTTCCGGTTAAATTTAACTCTGTTAACTCCTGCGCTTTTGCACCTTTTTGTAAACTATAAAAAGCAATGCCTGGAATGTCTAAGAGTGGGAGAAAATTTATTAAATTACAAGAACGATTGCGATCGTTAGTATTACCCGGATTTCCCGCCCAAACTATGCCGATTTTCAAGTAAGTTTCTGGGGGTGATTCTAAAATAATCGAAGTGGTTTTTGGGGGGAATAAATAGGGAATATTTGTGGGAATTGTTTCGGCAGAAGTACCCATCAAATAAGGTAAACTCATTGTTGGCGCACAGTAATCATATTCCACTGTTGTTCCCGAAGTTACTATTTGCTCAATTCCAGGAACGGTGCTAAATAATCGGTATAATTCTTCGTAGCAAGCTAATGTTATATGTGCGCCTTGTTGGGCAATTAAAGGGGCGTACCGGATAAAATGAATGTTATCACCAAAACCTTGTTCGCAAAGGAGGAGAATTTTTTTGCCTTGTAAATCTCCTCCGTACCAAACTGGTTGAAAGGATGCAATTTTGCGATATTCTTGAGTGTACCAACGCCATTCATATTCGGCAAATCCACTTTTCAATTCTCCAGCTATTAATAAACAGATGCCTAAATTTTTATGGGCTTCGGCAAAGTTGGGGTCTAGAGTTAAGGTATATTGTAATTTAGCGATCGCATCCCCCAACCTATCCTGATATTTCAGTGCGTTAGCATAGTTATAATGTGCTTGCACGTAGTTAGGATTTAAGTTTAAAGCTTTTTCGTAACAGGCGATCGCTTCCTCAGCTTTACCTTGAGTTAACAACACATTACCCAAGTTATTATAAGCATCAATATAATTGGAGTTTGAAGCTAAAGATTTTTCATAACAAGCAATAGCTTTTTCTAAATTTTCCTCTTCCTCAAAAGCGTTACCTAAATTGTTGTGTGCTTCTGCATATTCGGGATTTAATTTAATTGCTTGCTGGTAGCAATTAATAGCTTCTTCCAGATAACCTTCTTCTTGCAAAACTAAACCTAAGTTATTGTGAACTTCGGGAAAGTTAGGTTTTAAAGAGATGGTTTTTTGGTAATGAATTTTCGCTGTTGCTAAATCACCCTTAGCTTTGCAAGCATTACCCAAATTATAGTAAGCTTCTGGGTATTTCGGAATTAGGGTGACAGCTTGCTGATATGCTGCGATCGCATCTTCTAACTGATGCTTCGCCAAAAAGCAATTCCCCAAATTGTTATACACTTCGGCTAAATTGGGATTTAAGTAAATGGCTTTTTGGTAATAAGTAATCGCTGTTTCTAAATTACCGTTAATTGCCCAAAGATTAGCCAGATTTTTATAAGCTTCCCAATCTTGAGCATTTAATTCAATAGACTTTTGGTAAAAAGCGATCGCCTCCGCAAAATTACTTCCCATTTTACCTCACCTTGATTACGAACCTTGATATTCTGACAACAATTGCGGTATGTAATCATATCCATCTACCCCGATTTGGCGGAGAAATTGCGATCGATTTTTTTCCATCACACTTTGGAAAGCATCCGCGCCAATTTGTCCTTTAATAATTGTCAGTAATCCTGCTGATTGTCGCCATTGCGGAGAAGAAATGCGCTCCAAAAGATACATTCCTATTGTACCAAAGTAAATCGCTTTTTCTGTTTCTTGTAAACTATAATTAGCCTCAGCCAAATAAGCTAAATTCAGCCCTTGTAAATACAAATCTCCCGAAATTCCCGCCGCTTGATAGCCAATTTCTAAATAAGAAATCGCCGCTTGAGGTTGAGATAAAACCATGTAAGCAATTCCCAAACTTGTACAACAAAAAGCTTTACTTTGTTGTATAGTATATCCAGCGAGATAGCTATCGCTCAATCTTTCTAATAACTCTAAACCTTGCTGTAAATAATTAATTGCGCCCTCATAAACTTCTGTGTCTAATCGATCTAATTCTTGGGCTTGAAAAACCTCACTGTAACCGAGATTTGCTAAAGCGTTAGCTTCTCCCAAGCGATCGCCACTTTGCCGACTTAAAATCAACGCCCTTTGACTATAACTAATCGCTTCCGAGTAATTTTTTTGCGCTACATAAATCCGGCTAATATGATTAAAATTGGCAATTTCGCAAGGTTGATCCTCTGCCGATCGCGCAATTACCAAAGCTTGTTCGTGGAAAGAAATCGCTCGATCGTACTGTCCGATCGCACCGGAAGAATAACCCAACAAAGTGAGAATTCGCGCCTTTTCTTGCGTACCCTCAACCCTTCGCAAAGGTTCATCCAAATAACTGATTGCCGATCGCAAATAATCACCACTAAAAGAAGCAAAAATCCCCCCGTACAAAGGAAAGTACTTCTGTTGAGCGAAAGTTCGGAGAATTTGCAACGTTACTTGAAAACAGCCATTACTTAAAGTATTTCTCGCACTAAAACCGCTAGCCAACTGTGACCAAATTAACGCAAAAGTAATAAAAGTAGAAATCGAAATTTTTGCGCCAAATTTAGCATCATAAACCAGTTTATCAAACCAATTAACCAAACCTCTTTGTAAACATTGTAAAATTACCGCCAATTCCACAAAAGCTGAAACTTCTACAGTTTGTCGAAAAACAAATTCCGTAATTGACTGATTTAATGCTAAACTTTGAAACACCGCTTTCGGAAAGGGATTATCTACTAAAGAAGCCCATAAACTCCAAGGGCCACTATCCCCAGGAACACCTTCAAAACCTAATTTTCCGCGACTTTGATCGTAAATCCAGCTAACTAAATGTTCTTGTAACTTGCCCCAAGATTTTAAACCTTCAGTCAAGCCTAAAGCTAATTGCTGAAGTTGTTCATTTAATTCAGAATTAGAAGAGTTTTGGGCTTGTTTTTGCAGAGAAGTTGCTAATTGTTGAATTTGGTCTAAATTTAAAGGTTGGGCTTGATTTGGATCGATCGCCTGCAACAAAGCAATTAAGCGATTGTCAGCCTCAGCATTCACAATAGCAGTTGTAGACGTAGCGATCGCCGAAGCCACCAGATTTTCCTGGTGATACCGTTGCCATTCGCCTTCAATAGTTTGTAGAGCCCGCAAAACGCGAGTCGCTTTTGCTTGCTTGAGTTCATCCGTAGGATTGTCAATTTCCGACTGTGTAGCGTTAACGCGATCGCTCAAACATTGCTCAAAAATTTCTCCCGTTCCCGCAGTAATACCGCGCAGCAACATCTGATAAACCTGCTGTTTCGAGCGAATTTTTCCCTTCAAGGTAGTTTGAACAATCTCATCAATTAAAGCGAAATAGCGATCGCGCAGAGAAAGAGAATCGGACATAAGCTTGTGCAATCGGGGTCTTGCTTTAAGTTGACATACTCCCCTTGTTAAAACCAGGGGATTCAAAAATGTTGTTTTGCAGCCGAGTGAACTCATGCTACTCCACATTTTCTTCCTGTTTCTTTGACTCTTAACTAGACATTCAACAGATGTTTCCCGCCCCCGTCAGACCGTCTTCACAGGAATTTTCTTTAACGTTCAGGAAGTGCCCCTCCCCAAACGGATCTGAATCTTATTTTGGCAACAATTTCTCTACCTTTTCAGGTTTTATCGTGCAGGTCGCGTCACCTTTACTAATTTCTTGGGTGATATTTGTCTCGACGATCCATGATGGGGCTGAGTCACCCGGTAATCATAATTGCGCTTTACCGCCTACATAATTATACCAGAAACAACAGGATAAATCCTGTTGTGTCGCTATCAAACCCAAAATTAAAAGTCAGGGGTTCTCACGCTCCCATATTTTTTTGATAGCTCGAAAACCACAACTTCTAGGAGAAGACCGAAAAGCGATCTTTAAAGGCAGGGTGTAGGGGGTAGGGGTTAGGGTGTAGAGAAAAAATATTGGAGAGTTCATCAGATTGACGTACCATTGTCACAGTTTTGACAACTCAAAGAGTCAATATAAAAATAAGTTTCGTATTGCTCCTCACACACACACTAACAGAAAAAAAGCCTGGAACTCATGCCTCCAGGCTCTTTTATTTAGGGTTTGCTGAATAAAGGTAAAAAGTAAGATAAGCAAGGGTGAAAGCGCCTTTTTTGCTCACAACAACTGCCAGTTTTTCAGACCTTTTGGTGCTTTCATCCCGGCCTTTTTCCAGGAAATTGTAGGGACACGGCACGAAAGAGATAACGTAGGAATTCCAAATTTTAATGATGCCGTGTTCCTACCCCCACCAACAGACTTTTTCAGCAAGCTCTATTTATAAGGCAGAAGGCTCCAAGCAAAGAAAGGCAAAAGGTAAAAGGCTCCAAGGCTCGAAGGCAGAAGATAAAATTCCCCTTATCCCCTTGTCCCCTTATCCCCTTGTCCCCTTGTCCCCGTTGCCTTTATTTTGCCAACATTTTTGTCACTTCTGCATTCATTAAAGCAATGTCAGGATCGCGTTGAATAGCGCGAAAATACTGCTTTTCCAACAAAGTTCCTTCCGCGCATGGTTGGATCAGAACTCGTGCTTGTTCCAAAAGTTGATTAGCTTCATTCAAAGTCACAGGTTCCTTAGAACCCAAAAACTCATCTATCTGAACAATAAATTGAGAGATCGGACGCAACCAGCTAAACCACTCATCGCCAATCACTAATTGAAAAAACTCGTTGCTTGACTTAATGCGTCCGTGGAACTGTTCATACTCAACTCGTTCAGAATCGAGTAATGCCTTGTGAAGACGCAACAGAGTTTGCCGTAAGTCACGCAGGTGTTGCAATGTTGAATTTAACAAAGGATCAGTTGAAGTCATTGAGTAGCGAACTGAGTAAACACTTTTCCCATCTTGGCACATTGCTAATTTACAGTGGTTAAATTATTTTGGCTCTCATAGATTTTAATAATAGTTTTAATCAGCTTAATTTCTCTAGATCTTTGCGCCCTAGTGTTTCCCTTTGGTATAGAATAGCAATTTTACTGATTACATCTGAGTAAATATTAATACAGAATAGTATTTATTAAACAATAAACCGATCGATATGGCTTCACCAGAAAAGCGCCGCTACACTCCAGCATGGTTAATTTTAGCTCTGGGTACTCTTCTATCAATTGTTGCTGCCCTCACTGTAGCAAAATGGGAAAAAGAAACCCACCGCGCCGAATTTAAAAACCAAGCAGATAAGTTAGCTACGGCGCTGCAACAAAGTATCGATACTAACTTGGGAATGCTCCGTGCTACTGGTAGCTTCTATGCAGCATCAGAAAAAGTTGGGCGACAAGAATTTTCTACTTTTGTTCAAGATTTTATGACTAGATATCCGGGTATTTTAGCATTTAGTTGGTCTCGTCGGGTATCAGCAGCCGAGCGACAAACTTACGAGCAAGCAATTCGAGCCGAAGGTTATCCTAACTTTGAGATTGTCGAACGTGGAGCCTACGGGAAAATATTTAGAGCCCCAGAGCGCCCAGAATATTTTCCCGTAACTTATATAGAAGCTAGAGAAAGCCAAGCTGGAGCTTTAGGTTATGATTTAAATGCTGAATCTACACGCCGAATTCCTTTAGAAAAAGCCAGAGATACAGGAAAAATGGCGGCTACAGAACGAATCAAAATTTTTACTACCAAACAACTTGGCTTTTTAACATTTCATCCTATTTATCGCCGCGATGCTACTCTCAATACTTTAGAATCTCGCCGGGAGAATTTCCAAGGAGTTACCACAGCGGTTTTTCAGGTTTCTGATATTGTCAAAGCTGCTTTAGCTGGAGTCCAGTTAAATAATATCGACTTTTATTTGTTGGATAATTCTGCTCCTAATGATGAGCGTTTTTTGTCTTTTTACCAGTCAAGTAAGAAACAAATAATAACTGATATTGATCAAAAATTTTCAGACCAAATCAATACTGGGTCTTTCTGTTACTACAATTTCTGTACTCGTACCCTTAATGTTGCCGATCGCCAATGGTCAATTATTATTATCCCCCAAGCCGAGTACATAGGCATCCAATCTTTTTGGAGAGCTTGGGTAACGCTGTTTAGTGGTTTAATTTTGACTTGGCTTGTTACTGCTTATTTAATAAGTTCATTACGTCACACTTCGCAAGTGGAAAAATTAGTTTTTGAACGGACAATACAAGCCAAACAACTTCGAGAAACTTTGCAAGATTTACAGAAAAATATGGAAATACTGGACTTAGCTAATGATACCATTATTATTCGTGACTTAGAAAACAGAATTAATTATTGGAATCAAGGCGCAGAAAGGCTCTATGGTTGGAAAAGATCTGAGTGTATTGGTCAGTATACTCATATATTATTGCAAACCATTTTCCCCACATCTCGTGAAGAAGTTTTTACTCAATTTTTAGAAAAGGGAGTTTGGGAAGGTGAGTTAATTCATACTAAGCGAGATGGTAGACAAATTACCGTAGAAAGTCGTTGGACTTTACAAAGAGATGAGCGGGGAAATGCGATCGCCATGTTGGAAATAAACAACGATATTACTCAGCGCAAACAAGCCGAAGCAGCCATACATAAACTAGCAGCTAGAGAACGGGAAAAAGCCAATCAATTACAGCAAACATTAAAAGAATTACAAAAAGCTCAAACCCAACTTATTCAAACCGAAAAAATGTCTAGTTTGGGTCAATTAGTCGCCGGAGTAGCCCATGAAATTAATAACCCAGTCAACTTTATTTATGGCAATTTAGCACATACTGACAATTATATTCAAGAGTTAATAGAACTGTTAAATCTCTATCAACGATACTACCCCAATCCGGCATCAGAAATTCAAGACTACTATGATACTAATGAAATAGATTTTTTAGTCGAAGACTTACCAAAAATGTTATCTTCTATGAAAATTGGTGCCGAAAGGATCAGGCAAATTGTGTTGAGTCTCCGCAATTTCTCCCGCTTCGATGAAGCAGAAATGAAAGCAGTAGATATCCATGAAGGCATAGAAAACACATTGTTAATTTTACAAAATCGCTTGAAAGCTAAACCCAATCATCCCGCTATTGAAGTAATTAAAGAATATGGAAATTTGCCCAAAATTGAATGCTACGCCGGACAACTCAATCAAGTATTTATGAATATTATTACCAATGCGATCGATGCCTTAGATACTTACAATGAACAGCGTTCTGTCGAAGAAATTGAAAATAATCCCAGTATTATTAAAATTTGTACCACAGTTATTGGAGAAGGAACAAAAGAAAATCCCCAGCAGGTTTTAATCAAAATTGCGGATAATGGTCTAGGTATGACTCCCGAAGCGAAAAAGCGACTATTCGACCCATTTTTTACCACTAAACCAGTAGGTAAAGGAACAGGTTTGGGATTATCTATTAGTTATCAAATCGTAGTAGACAAGCATGGTGGTATGCTAAGTTGTGAATCAGAATTAGGACAAGGTACAGAATTTTTGATTGAAATTCCCATGAATCAACAGCAGAAAACTAAAACTGAGAAATGAGTAGATAAAATTACCTCTGGCAAAGTGATATCCTAATAACAAAAATTTCGCAGCTTTAGCGATTAAAATTGGTTCAAGCATTGCATGGAGATCCACAAATGTCGAAAAGCTTATGGCAACGACCACATTTATTGAGTGAGAAACAGGATAAAGAAAAACGTGCTAGTTGGCTAGAACTATTTTACGATTTAATCTTTGTCGCTGCGATCGCCGAAGTCGCCCATTATCTACACGGTCATCTCACAATTTCCGGCTTTTTTAGCTACATACTAATGTTCGTCCCAATTTGGTGGTCTTGGGTAGGTGCAACATTTTATGCTACCAGATTTGATACAGAAAATATTCCCCATAGAGTATTGACATTAATACAGATGGTAGCGATCGCCATCGCTGGATGGCAACTTTCGCCAGTAATGTTAATGGTTTTATTGGGAATAGCTTGTACAATTCAAATCGTTTTGGATTTAATCAAAGGAACTCTACAACCGCAACCAGAATCAGCACAATAACAAATGAATTGGTAGATAAATTATGCCCCATCATCGAGATTTAGAGCGTGCAATTGAGTCTGGCAATTTAGAACAATTAAAATCTCTCCTAATTTTGGCAGAGCTACCTTGACAGTCAAAATTGAGAAATGTAATTAAAAATATATCATGACCCAAACTTTCCCGATCGAGCGCACCCTCAAAACATTTAGTCAACTGCAAACTCAATTCAATCTTCAACGCAGCACAAACGAGCAATTTTTCCCTGAATGGCTAAATATTGACACTGAACTAACACAAAAGGAACAACAAACACTTGATGCCATTCAGCTTATTACTTCTTTTGAAAACTTCAATTTGTTCTATTACAAGGCTTTCAAATATGTTCATTGAACTTCTTCAATTTATAAATTAATAGCTAATATGGTGAGCATTGCCCACTTTAGTTTTACCCAGTGCCGCCTGCTGTTAAATTACCTGTTTGCCGCCACTACTCTCGATATAACGCCGCAAGATTGTATTAATCGCAGTTTTGTACTCTGCACCTTGCTCTCGAAACCATGCCATTACATCAGCATCTAGCTGAATCAGGTTACGCGCTTGGGCTGCTGGTATTCTCAACGTAGCATTCTCAAAAAACTCATCAGTCAGCAGTGGAATATCCGAGTAATCGATATCATCATCAGTCATCGCCTCTAGCGCCGCCCAATCAGTACGAGAGATATTGCTGGAATCGTTGACGCTCATATCGGTTAGCCTTTCGTGCTGAGATGATCCGAATTATATCATCCAGCCGTTCTGTCCAGACTACAACCGCTACACCGTTTCGCAAAAAGCCGATTCCAATCCAGCGATCCTCGCCATAGTCAGTACGCTCATCAAGCTCACTTAGCATTGGGCCATCGAACATCTCAGGAACATCTGCGAAGTCAATCCGATGTTTGGCAATATTTTCTGCTCTCTTCGCTTCGTCCCATTCAAACTGCATGGAGGCTTGATAAAGGCTAAGTACTCGTCAATTTATGATAAGTGATTTTGCTGTTACACAAATGCTGCCAGAAACTCGGTTTTTGCTTATCCTACGCCGCACCACTTAACACACCCTACAAAAACTATACCCCTATCACCATCAGCATTTCCGAGCATTGAGACTCAAGTCACAACCACAAACGCCTACTGTCACCCTGCTCAACAGGAAAACCGCTCATTATATTCACATAGATCTAGAGCACAACAGCTAACCATTATCTGAATTGCCCTAGTACCTGTCATGTCTCGCAAGTAGAAGAATTCGATCATGTTTGATGCTACCCAATTAATTATCGATCGCTTCGTCCAAGAACTACGCGAAGGTTATCGGCGGATTTACGGAGGCTGGAAACCAGACTACGCCGATATCATCGCTTGGGCGGGAAACATGGCATTAGAAAACATTGCCAACAGTGATGCCCTTTACCACAACGTTGAACACACTATCTTAGTCACTCTCGTAGGACAAGAAATCATGCGCGGTAAGCACATCCGCGAAGGTGGAGTATCCTGCGAAGATTGGTTGCATGGCATCATTTCTTTGTTGTGCCATGACATTGGCTATGTTAAAGGTGTTTGTCGTCAAGATAAACCACTAGAAAACTTATACGCCACCGGAATCAACGGCGAAATGGTCAGATTAAACCCTGGAGCTTCAGATGCCAGTTTAGCCCCTTATCATGTTGACCGAGGTAAACAGTTTATTCAAGAACGCTTTGGCTATCACAAATTAATTGATGCCCCCACCATACAACGTAATATGGAATTAACTCGTTTCCCAGTGCCTAATGATGAAGATCATCAAGATACAGGAAATTGTCCGGGTTTAGTTCGCGCCGCTGATTTGATTGGTCAATTAAGCGACCCCAGATATTTGAAAAAAATTGGCGCACTTTACTACGAATTTGAAGAAACAGGCGTGAACAAAAATCTCGGCTACCGCCATCCCGGAGATGTACGCCATAATTACGCCAAATTCTACTGGAATGTGGTTTATCCTTATATCGATCAAGCACTCAGACATTTGGAATTAACCCAGGAAGGTAAACAAATTTTGGCAAATCTTTACGCCAATGTCTTCGTTGTGGAACATGAAATGCCCTTGGTTGAGGCTGCATGAATCAACATCAGCTAGCCAAGTCTGACAGAAATTATGCGGAGTAGCTCGCTATGACTTTCAAAATTCTCAGCTTAGATGGTGGGGGAATGCGGGGAATTATTTCGGCTCGCATTCTCCAAGAAGTAGAAAGACAAGTTCAAGAAAAAGAAGGTAAAGCTTTACACGAATATTTTGACCTGATTGCCGGAACTTCTACCGGATCAATACTAGCCGCATCAATTGCTACCGGAAAAACCGCTCTACAATTGATTAATCTCTATAGAACCAAAGGAAAAATCATTTTTCCGCCTAGCTTTCTGCCTGCATTACAGCCAATTATTGATCTCTTCTCCTCTTCTAGATATAGTCATGAAGGTTTGATAAGGACTTTAAGAACAGAGTTAGGAATCATCAGAATTAGCCAAATTCAACATCCGATGATCTTAATTCTCGCTTATGATTTGCTGTATCGGAACACTACTTTTTTCACTAATTGTCATCCAGATATTGGGGCGCGATGGTACGACGATACCCCACTTTGGGAAATTTGCGTTAGCTCATCTTCCGCACCGACTTACTTCCCTCCATATCTATTAAAACCCTACAACACAGAAAAATTTGGCAATTGGTCTTTTCCCCATATTGATGGGGGAGTCTCTGCCAATAACCCATCTTTAGCGGCAATTAGTTTAGCTTTAAGGATTAGTCAAAACCCAGATGTGCCGCTAGAAATCAAGCAAAAATATAAACTTGACAATCTCAAGTTAGAAGACATTTCTGTACTTTCTGTGAGTACCGGGCGCAGTGGAGAACCATATCTTTATGAAGAAGCAAAAGAGTGGAGACCTTTAGATTGGGCGCAAAAAATTGTTGATGTATTTATGGAACCTAACGCTGAAATTTCCACTACAATTTGTCGGCAAATTATGGGAGGATCGTTCTCAAAACGTTATTTAAGGCTTGAGTTTGAATTAAATGAAAAATTCAGGGCTAAAGCGAACGAAACTTATAAAGATACTCGCGAATTAGTCGGCAAAGATCAGCGAATTAACAGGTTTACTCAACAGCAACTGAGTGAAGCAATTGATGATGCTAGCGATCGATATATCAACGATGCACTGGAGGCGGCAAAAGCATACGTTGAAAAGGGTTGCACCTATTATACCAGAAACGATTGCGGGCCTTTGGTGAAAGATGCGATCGCAGGCTTCATCGCAGCAAACAAAGCACCCGGAAAATCCCCAGTATTACAAAGTTCGTTGTAACGACTTCAGTCGTTCCCTTACCACAGAGAAAAACTAACTTACTTGTAAAACTTGCACCAAATCTCCTACATTTACCAAAGTTTTTCCCACTGGTAAAACAGCTAAACCATTAGTTTGTGCCAAATTAATCAGATTTCCTGAACTCTGGCTACCACCAGCCAGAGTAAATTCATATTCCCCATTTACTAAACGTAATTTTCCCCAAAAGTAAGACTCTTTTTTGCCATCAGATTTCAAATTGTGTTGAGTTTTTGCTTGGACAAATGTAGGTTGCCAAAAATCCGAAATACCCGACATTTTTTTAATTGCTGGTTGTACAAATCGCCAAAAGGTTACTAAAGATGAAACTGGATTTCCGGGTAAACCAAAGTACAGAATTGGCGCTCGCTCATTACCAGAATTAAAAGTAGCAAAAGTCAAAGGTTTTCCGGGTTTAACCGCAATGGCGCGAATCTGAATTTCTCCACCTAATGAAGAGAGAATTTGATCTACAAAATCATAATCTCCCACAGAAACACCCCCCGAAGAAATTAAAATATCAGCAGATTCTAAAGCTTGAAAAATCGCATTTTTTAACTGTTCTGGATCGTCGGGAATAATCCCTAACATTTGGGGTATTGCACCAGTTTGTGTCACCAAAGTTGCCAAAGCATATTGATTTGAGTCTACCAACTGACCGGGTTTTAATGGTTGGTCAGGCGTTACCAGTTCGTCGCCTGTGGAAAGAATTGCCACCACCGGACGACGATAAACTGGAATTTGGGTACATTGGGCGGAAGCGAGGACAGCAATTTCGGTTGCGCCAATGCTAATCCCCGGAGAAAGTAAAGGTGTTCCCGCTTGGGAAAAAGCACCTTTTTTGCGAACAAAGGCTTGAGGTGCAGACTCACTTAAAATTTTGACAGAGTTGCCTTCTCGCTGTGTCACTTCCTGCATTACTACAGTATCCGCCCCTGCTGGCATCATTGCGCCTGTGAAAATTCGCGCCGCTTGTCCGGGTAGAATTGATTTTTGCGGAGTTTTTCCTGCCGGAATTTCTTCGATAATCTCTAAAATCGCTGGATTTTCGGCATTACATTGGGCTACATCAGCATGACGGACAGCGTAACCATCCATCGCTGAATTATCCCAATGGGGAAAGTCTAACTGACTGGTGATTTCTTGAGCCAGAATCCGCCCGGATGCGCCCAAAAGGTCTACAATCTCTATATCCCTCTCAGGATTGAGGGGCTCGATTGAGTTGGCGATAATTTGTTCGGCTTGTTGGACTGATAGCATGGGATTGAAAAGTGAAGCGTTTAGTTGCTGAACTTACCCGAAATATGAAATGATAGATATTTGTGTTTAATTCTGCCCAGACTTTAGAGTTTGTAAAATTATGGCTAAAGGTGTTCGCATCATTGTGACATTGGAATGCACCGAATGTCGCACGAACCCGGAAAAGCGATCGCCCGGTGTTTCTCGGTATACCACAGCAAAAAATCGTCGTAACACGACGGCGAGGCTAGAACTGAAAAAATTCTGCCCCCACTGTAACAAACATACCGTTCACAAAGAAATCAAATAGTCATTAGTCATAGTTACCTCTAACTAGCGACCAATGACCCAAGGAACTATTGCCAAGGAAAATTGACCATGACATATTTTCGTCGTCGCCTATCTCCGATTAAGCCAAGCGAACCCATCGACTATAAAGATGTGGATTTGCTCCGCAAGTTTATCACCGAGCGCGGTAAAATTTTGCCACGCCGAATCACTGGTTTGACAGCTAAACAGCAAAGAGATTTGACTATTGCCATCAAGCGAGCAAGGATTCTGGCATTGTTGCCATTTATTAACCAAGAAGGTTAAACCAAAAATAGATGAGTAGGGGTAATTCTGAATTCTACCTTTGTAGGGGTAATTCATGAATTACCCCTACAAAGGTGCAATTCATAAATTGCCCCTACCAAATATTTACAGTCTGGGGATTTTGGCAATTGTGGAAAAGGGAAGGCTGGTTGAATTTAGATTACATGGAGAACGGCGCTTAGCCGTTGCGGAACGTCCAGATGGCAAAACTAACTGGATTGTAGTTGACGATCGCGGTCAATCTTACAATATTCACCCCCGGCAAATCACTTACGAAGTTAACGGTGCAACTTACCAGCCAAAAGAAATTCCGCAGTTTCGCAAAGAGGTAGAGACTTATCTCGACCCAACAAGTTTAGAAGTGGCTTGGGAAATTTTGGCAGAAACCGGAGAAAGTGTAAATATTCCAGGGATGGCAATGTTGCTGTATTCGGAGCAAACACAGGCTCAGTGTTATGCAGCATATTACCTCCTGTCGGAAGACAAGATTTATTTTAAGCAAAAGAGCGATCGCTACGAACCACGTTCGGCAACTTTGGTGGGAGAAATTAAACACCAAATAGAAGTAGCTGAACAACGGAAACGCGAGTCAGAAGAGTTTTTAAGCCTTGTACAGCAAGTAATCGCTGGTAAACCATTAGAATCTTACAGTAGCGTCCGCGAAGCATTTTCCGAAACTAGATATCGTAATCGTATTGATGCGTTAGAAAGGTACGTCATACTAGGAGAGGAAGCTACTGGGCGAGCTTTAGCCCAGGAAACTTTGGCTGCTCTAGAATTACCAACAAACCCACAAGCGGCTTTTGATTTGTTGGTGAAATTGGGATTGTGGAGTTACCATGAAAACCTGTTTCTCCGGCGCAGTCAGATTCCAGTTCACTTTTCAAATAAGGTGCTAGAAGTGGCTCAGCAGCGTATTGATACTCCTCCCCCAGACCCGGATAGCGATCGCTTGGATCTCACCAAACTCAAGGTTTATACCATTGATGACGAGAGTACTACGGAAATAGATGATGGTTTGAGTTGGGAAAAACTCCCCGACGGTAGGGGACGTTTGTGGATACATATTGCTGACCCTAGTCGTTGGGTAATGCCGGGAGATGAATTAGACCTGGAAGCAAGACGGCGTAGCACTACGTTATATTTGCCTACAGGAATGATTCCCATGTTCCCCACAGAGTTGGCAACAGGGCCAATGAGTTTGGTACAGGGGAAAATCTGCAACGCCTTAAGTTTTGGGGTAATTTTGGATGAAACTGGGGCAGTGCAAGAGTACAGTATTCATCCGACGATTATTAAGCCGACTTATCGGCTGACTTACGAAGATGTAGATGAGATGCTGGATCTGGCAGTACCAGCGGAACCGGAATTAACTGCGATCGCCAAAGCTGCCCAAATTAGGCAAGCTTGGCGACAGTCTCAAGGGGCAATTACAATTAATTTGCCCGAAGGACTGATTAAGGTGGAAGATGACGAGATCCATATTCAAGTTTTGGATGACTCGCAATCTCGTGTGATGGTTGCGGAAATGATGATTTTGACCGGGGAAGTAGCCGCCCGTTATGGTCAAGAACATGGGTTAGCTTTGCCTTTCCGCAGTCAACCACAACCAGAACTGCCTTCAGAAGAAGAGTTATTGCTGCTTCCGGCTGGGCCTGCCCGTGCTTGCGCGATGCGGCGTTGTATGCCTCGTAGTGAGATTAGCATTACTCCGGCACGTCACGCTAGTTTGGGGTTGGATACTTACAGTCAGGTAACTTCTCCGATTCGCCGTTACAGCGATTTGTTGGCTCATTTCCAAATTAAAGCGCATTTGCGGGGCGATCCGTTGCCTTTTTCCGCAGATGAGTTAAGGGAAGTGATGATGAGTGTGTCAATGGTGACGCAAGAAGCTAGTTTGGTGGAACGTCAAACTCATCGTTATTGGGCGTTAGAATATTTGCGGCGCAACCCTGGACAAGTTTGGCAAGCTTTGTTGCTGCGTTGGTTAAGGGAAGATGACAGGTTAGGTTTAATTCTGTTGGAAGATTTGGGTTTAGAGTTGCCGATGGGCTTTAGGCGATCGGTTCAGTTGGGCGATCGCTTAGATGTTCGCGTCAGCTACGTCGATCCGCGCCAAGATGTGATTAAGTTTGAAGAAACCAGCGATCAAACAGCACAAGCAACAGCTACTTAACAAAATTTATGAGCAGAACTTTGGTTATACAAAGTTGGTTAGCTCTTTGCAGAAGAAAGCTTTAACAGCAAACTTCTGCAAAGAGCTTTTATACGAATAAACCTTCATTTCTAACATTTTCACTATTCACCCAAACATCATCATTTTCTTCTAGAAAACTAGTGATAAAAAATTCTACTTGCATTAATCCAAATTCTATTAAGTCGCCGTCTTTAAGCAAGGAACTTTCTAAACTCGTTAATCGTTTATTATTAACTTTAGTCCCGTTTCTGCTGCCAGCATCTTTAATAAAAAATTTGTTTCCAGCTTCGTGACCAAGAATAGCGTGACAACGAGAGATGGAAAGGTCAGGAATAGCGATCGAACAATCTGATTTACTCCGTCCAATTAGCCATCGTTCTGAATGATCGATAATCTGCACCGTTTCCGCATGGGAAAGATTAGTTACTAAAAAAGTTGACTTCCCTGTAGTCACTGCCTGAATATAAAAAGGCGCTACTTCACAACGTTTAGGAGCATTTAAAATTGGCTCTATAATTGTTGTTAATTGATCGATATCATTTTGGCAGTTGGCTACCAAGGAGCGTAAAAAAGAAGTATTCTTTTCTAAGAATTTGAACGCTTTATCTGTATTTTGGGTTGGATAAGTTAGGTCTGAAAGCATACCGATTCTCAACAAAACGTGCTAAAAATAATACACAGATGCACCTTTGCACAACAGGTAATGCTATTTCAACCTTCAGGTGCAACAGTATAGATAAAGGTGTACTACATTCCCAAAATTTAAACAATCACTAAAAGGTGATAATTTACCAAAACTTTACATATTTTTCCCGGACTACCAAGCTTTATAAAGATTTTGCTAAGAAGAGTCTAGATAATTATGCTGTTATTTATAGTAACTATTCCACAGGTAAGCTCTGCAATCTGGGTAATTATAGTGACAAATACCCAACTGATTGGCAATACTTATTTAACAAAGCGTTACCATTAGACTCGTTTTATACGTATTTTTCCCAATTTATTCTGAAACTAAATTTCAGACAGCTATTTAACTGGCATAGCAAATGTCGTGTTCTCCCAAAAGACAGCGAATATCATTTGATATAAGGCCAAGATTGGGTTTCTATCTGTGGTAGCCAACTCATGTCATCCTCAAATCCTCGCTTCGTAAAAATAGAAATCACCGCCAGTTCCTCTGATCCAGAACTTTTGGCAGGTTTAGATGCTTTGTTGCGCCTGGGTTTGTTGACTGATACCCAAGTCAAAGAAATATCTCGGCAATACTTGAGTTGTCGTTTACCACAAGTAACTGCGACAGCAACCGTTCCGGCAACGAACAGCCGCAATGAGTCAGATCTCGTTGTTCCTGTGGCTGCGGAAACTGCAACTCCTAGAACAAAAGCGACGACTCAGGAACCACCAAGCCGAATTAACCGCATTTTACAGTCACTCATGGCGGAACTTAGCGTCAGGTGGCTGCTATTTTTAGGTGTTTTCATGGTGGTAGTTTCCTCCGGGCTGTTGGCGGCTACTCAATGGGAAAAATTTCCCTCTTTTGGACAGTACGGAATTTTACTAGGTTATACTTTGATTTTTTGGTTAGTCAGTTTTTGGGCGGGTAAACAAAGTAATTTACGATTAACAGCCCAAACTTTGCAGGCGGTAACTTTATGTTTAGTACCTGTGAATTTTTGGGCAATGGATGGTTTTGGCTTGTGGGGAAATTTATGGGAATGGCTAACAGTAGGAATTGCTTCTGTTGCCCTTACAGGAATTACTATTTTAATTTTACAACCTCAGCGTTCCTATCATAACGGTTTGGGATTAGTTAACTATTTAGGATTAAGTTATTTACACTGGGGTTGGGCTTTTCGCAGCTTTCCGTTAATTGCTGTTTATTTAGGAATTGTTGGTACTAGTTTAGCGACTGTTTATACTTACCGAAATTGGGGAAGGCGAGAAGAATCAGGGGAGAATAATCAATTAGCGATCGCCTTCCATCAAAGAGTAACTACATCGGTAATTTATGCAGTAGCAGTTTTATTAATTCGGGCAATTTTCTTAACCAGAACTCCTGTAGAAATTACCCAATTAGGTTTAGCGATCGGAATTTGTGGCTGGCTTTTGGCTTGGTTATCCCAACAAAGACCAAATCCTTTAACTTCTGCACCACCCTTTTCTCAAATAAACTGGGAATTATTAGGAGGAGGTTTAATATTTTTAGGTTGGTTTGTTTCAGTATATGAGTTTCCCGGACAAGCTTTAGCAGTAAGTGGAATTGATTTATGGTTTTTTGATAGTCGGTTAAAACGATTTTGGCGCAAGTTTGATTTAGCAGCTTTTTTGTTAATCGGTTTTCAGGCAATTTTCTTGTTTTGGCGGTTAGTTCCTGTCAACATTCAACAAAGTTTAGTTAATACAGCCCTTCAATTAGCTAATGCAGAAAGTCACTCTTACACTTTGTTAGGTGTGGTGTTATTCCCTTATGTAATTTTTATTGTGGGAGTGACTAATTGGTTAGATAAACGTCAGAAACTTGATTTAGTATGGTTTGGCGAAGGAATAGCTTTAGTTTTAGGTTTGATATTGACTTTAATTAGTTTACTTAATCCTTTGTTGCGATCGCTAAATCTCCTAGCCTCCACCCTAACCTTAGCATTTGTCACTCACAAACGCCCCCGCACAGCTTTAGTTTACCTAACTCACATTTCTGGTTTACTAACAATTACCTCAACCATTAACTATCTATTGCCCAAAATAAATGTAAATATCTGGATGGCAATTTTACAAGGTTTAATGGTAACAGAATTTATATTTAGTATCAGCAACATCCCAGTCGTAGGGGCGATTCATGAATCGCCCCTACCCCAATCCCCAATCCCCAGTCCCCAACAAAATTGGCGGCGCAGTTCGTGGCATTTAGGTTTATTTTTAGCAGCATTAACTTATACAATTACTCTCAATATTAATGATAATAATCCTATACCGAGTTTGCTATGGTTAATTACACCTTTGGCGCTGACTGGCGTAGCAACTTTTAGCGGAAGTTCGCGCCGAGAATTAGCGGCTTCCTTAAGTATAGCTGCTAATGTTTTGGCGCAAGTTTTGCTGTTTCCCTTTCCCGAAACTAGATTATTTTGTTTCGGTTTAGCTACAATATTGATGTTTGTAAATACTCGCTATTTACAACATTTATTATCGGCAATAATTACTCTTTGTTTCGCTTTTGGGTTCTTTGGACAATTGCTTTGGGATAGATTTTTAGGATTTCCGAGAGAGGCTATACCAGCTTGGTTGATTGCTTTGGCGATCGCTATTAATATACTATGGTTATATCGCAGCTTTCTTGCTAGCAAAAGCACTACTTTAGCTAGAGTTTACACCGAAGCAACTGACAAATGGGCAACTGTTCTTTGTGGTTTTGAACTATTGCTGCTAACTTTCCATTCCGCCAGCCTTTATTCAGGATTTCTTCCCCCTTCAATCCCCGTTTTAATCGCCATAATTCTCATTTTTATTGCTATTGCTTATCGAAATTGGCAACAACCAACTAATTTGGCAATCTTTGCTTTAGCTTGGAGTTTGGAACTTTTAACGGCAGAAATTATAGGTTTTGTTGGTCGTTCTTTAATTAATTTAAGCATAGCTAATATTGCTTTAGGTTTAACAACTCAGCTTTTAGGTGATTGGTGGCGACGCAAAGTTGGCGCAGAAAGATTCCCTGTCAGTTTGCATATCGTTCCGTTAATTTATGGCATTTTAGGCGGGATTTTACGTACAGGTAATTTGGCTAATTGGACAGGTTTAAGTTCAATGGCAATTTCTTTAATTGCTATTGGAATCGGTAGACGCAAAGCAGATTTCAAACCTTTACTTTATTTGGGTTTATTCGGTGTTTCCGCTTCAGCTTACGAATTACTATTTTATCAACTTTTACAATCAGATAAAGGAGGATTTGGCGATGGTTTAATTGCAATGGCGGCGCTTGGTACTGGTATTATGTACGCTTATCGAGTGTTATCGCCTTGGTTGTTGCGATATTTACCAATTACACAAGAAGAATTAAAAATAATTGCCCATTTACATTGGGCTTGGAGTAGCTTTTTATTAATGTATGCAATTATAAACCCAATTCAAGGTAGTAGATTTGTCGGATTAGGTGTAGGTTTATTTTTAATTCAATATGCCATTTTACAAGGGCGCAACAATCCTAATTTAAACCTGGGAGAAACTTGGGTTTATTTGGGACTTTTAGAAGCTGCGGCGATTAGATTTTATTGGCAAGGTACGCCAGTCGAAGTGTTATTTTCCGATCCTTTGAAACCTTTTCGAGTGGCGATCGCTTGCGTTGTGGCATACTTTTTCTATATCTTACCTTGGCAAAATTGGGGTTGGCCTAAAAGACCTTGGTTAGTAGCAGCAATTGTTTGGCCTTTAGTAATTATTTGGGAAACTCGCACAATTGTCCATCCCCTAAGTTTACTAATCGCAGCCGGATTTTATATTATCATTGCTTGGCTCGATCGCCAAATCCGTTTCTCTTACATTAGCGCAGCATTAATTAACTGGACATTGTGGCGTTGGTTTTTAGATTTACGACTCACAAATGCTTTGTGGTATGTTATTCCTGTTGGTTTATCTTTGCTATATATCGCCCAAGTCGATCCAACTTTAAACCAACCAGAACAAAGAGAAAACCGTCATTACTTACGCTGTTTAGGAATTGGTACAATTTGTTTAGTTTCCCTGTGGACAGAACAATGGACGGGGCTAGGTTCTGGTATCCTAAGTATAGTAGCAATTTTCGCCGGATTAGCTCTCAGAACCCGCGCTTTTCTGTATATTGGAACTATCACCTTTTTAATCAATGCCTTTAATCAGTTAGTAATTCTTAACTTCCGTTACTCATTTTTTAAATGGTTAATCGGTTTATTGGTTGGCATTGTGTTTATTTGGATAGCTGCTAACTTTGAAACTCGCAGAGAACAGCTAACAACTTTATTAAGAAACTGGATTACTGAATTACAAAACTGGGAATAATTTAGATTAAACTAGCAATGACTACTAATATTCAAGTTCAACCACCCTTAGAATTTATTCCGCCAAACTTCAATCCTTTGGTTTTCCAAAGTTGCGAGTTTGTGTTGCCGCTTTGGTTGCGATCGCGCACTAATATAGCCGAAATAAAAGCCGAAAACTTAGACACTTTAGTTGATTTATATCAGCAATTTCAGTCAAACAAAATCCGCTTTTTAATGGCATTTCGTCACCCCAGCGTTGACGATCCTTACCCTTTAATGTATCTCTTAACCAAATTATTGCCCAAAGCAGCTAAACAACAGGGTATTTCATTACAAAAACCGACGATCGCACATTTTATTTACGATCGCGGAATTCCTCTTTGGGCGGGTTCTTTTATCGGTTGGCTTTATTCTCAATTGGGTGGAACTCCTATCCATCGAGGTAAGTTAGATCGGGCGGGGTTACGTTCAATTCGCCAACTATTTGTTGATGGACAATTTCCCATGATGGCATCTCCAGAAGGTGCCACAAATGGGCATAATGAAATAGTTAGTCCCATTGAACCCGGAATTGCCCAAATGGGTTTTTGGTGTGTAGAAGACTTGTTAGCAGCGAAACGTTCTGAAGAAGTTTTCCTTGTGCCAATAGGAATTCAATATCACTATATAAATCCGCCTTGGGCATCTTTAGAAAAGTTGCTAACTCAATTAGAAATTGATAGTGGTTTATCCGAAAAATCAGCAGTTGATGTCCCCACAGATGGGGTGAAATTTAGCAGCGAAAGAGAAGCAATTTTATATAAAAGATTGTATCGTTTGGGATTTCATATACTTGGATTAATGGAAGGTTTTTACACCAAGTTTTATCATAAAACTCTCCTGGAAATTCCCCCATCTTCAGTTAGTAACCCAAGCGAACTTTTATTTTTGAAGTTACAAGCATTATTAGACACAGCATTAAAAGTAGCAGAAGAGAGTTTTAATATTCCGGCTAAAGGCAATGTGATCGATCGCTGTCGCAGATTAGAACAAGCAGGATGGGATTGGATTTATCGCGAAGATATCAAGAATTTAGAAGCATTATCACCCCTAGAAAAAGGTTTAGCCGATCGCATTGCCGAAGAAGCATCTTTGCGAATGTGGCACATGAGATTAGTAGAAAGTTTTGTTGCCGTCACAGGTAAATATGTTTACGAAAAACCTTCTGTAGAAAGGTTTGCTGAAACAACTTTACTATTGTGGGATATGTTAACTCGCATCAAAGGAGGTAATCCTTTTAAACGTCCCAAATTAGGTAAACAAAGAGTGGAAATGGCGATCGGAAATTCCCTTTCTGTTTCCGATCGTTGGGATACTTATAAAGCTAGTCGTCGCAAAGCTGTAAACGATCTCACTCAAGATTTACAAATAGCATTAGAGAAAATGATCGTCAAAAATTCTTAGAGATTGTTTGAAAAGCGATCGGTTGCGATTTTATGCCCTGGATGATCCCCCCTAACCCCCCTTAACAAGGGGGGAACCGAACTCAAAGTCCCCCTTATTAAGGGGGATTTAGGGGGATCGAACTCAAAGTCCCCCTTATTAAGGGGGATTTAGGGGGATCGAACTCAAAGTCCCCCTTATTAAGGGGGATTTAGGGGGATCGAATTCCAAGTCCCCCTTATTAAGGGGGATTTAGGGGGATCGAATTCCAAGTCCCCCTTATTAAGGGGGATTTAGGGGGATCGAATTCCAAGTCCCCCTTATTAAGGGGGATTCCCCCCTAACTCAGATCTTGCACCAAGAGGCAGAGCCTCCATTTTTCGTTCCCAGGTTGAACCTGGGAACGAGGATCTGGGAGGTTCTACCTCCCCTGCTGCAAGATCTGAGCTAACCTCCCTTGTTAAGGGGGGAACCGAACTCAAAGTCCCCCTTGTTAAGGGGGATTTAGGGGGATCGAATTCCAAGTCCCCCTTGTTAAGGGGGATTTAGGGGGATCGAATTTAAAACATCCTGTTAGAAGTTACTTTTATCTTCGCCTCAGATGATGTCTAGGGCTAACTCCTGGATTAATTACAGCAGCTAAATCTTCCGATACAATTTCTTCTACTTGACTTGGTAATTGTTCAACGGAAGCGATCGTCCTAAAAATTCGTTCTTCAATTTTCTCTACAAAGCTTTGATGAAAATTATAATTGTATTCTACTACTAAAGAACTAGCTGTCGGATTAATCCTTACATAACTAACAAAATCCAAAGCAGCGATTAAATGTTTAAGTTTATTCGCATATTCCGCATCATCAACTAATCGAGGAATGCGAATGCGAATGCGTCCGGGTATTGCGTGAACAACCCGATAATTTAACTTTTCCTGCACCTCTTTTGTCATCACTGACATAAGCCATTCCTGCCCTATACTAAAGAATTCAGAATCTAAAACTCAGAATAGAAACAATTCTGGATTCTAGATTCTGAATTCTGGTAATATTCTACATCTTACCTTGGTACTAAATGCCGCCGAGGGCCAACACCAGGATTAATTACAGATGCCATTTCTTCAGGTGACAATTTTTCAATTTCCGCTTGCAGTTGTTCAACTGTGAAATTATAACCCCGTTCTGCGGCAATACTTACAAAAGTTTCTGGATCATCTGTAGCCCTGAGTTTTGCTTTTAAAGCATCATCTTTTTGAATAGCTTTAAAAAAGCGTGCGGCACATTCTTGAGAGCTAATGGCACATTCTTGAGACATAATTTACCTCGCCTTTGTTAAATTTTGGTGCAAAAAATCTTCCTGAAGTCGCTACTTACTGGCGACTCAATTGTTGGTGTAGGTGCAATTCCCTACCCTAAATTCGGCAAAATTAAATGAGAGATATTTGTCAGGATATGTGAAAAAATTAAAAATTTCACTAAATCTTGACATAAGTTAAAGATTTTCGTATCAAGCGTCACTTGTAAACGAGTAACTTTGTGCTTTAGATCCCCGACTTCTTGAAGAAGTCGGGGATCTGGAGGGGATCTGGACACAATAACCTTTATAGTGATTGAAGTTGCGGTTTATTAAAAGATTGTGAAAGCGATTACACTTCTTGGTTCTACAGGTTCGATCGGTACTCAAACACTCGATATCGTCTCCCAGCACCCAGACAAATTTCGCCTTGTCGGGTTAGCCGCTGGACGCAATGTAGAAATGTTGGCACAGCAAGTTCGCCAATTTCGACCGGAAATAGTGGCAATTTGCGACGAAGACAAACTCCCGGAATTGAAAGCAGCAATTGCTGACCTCGACCCCCAACCGATTTTATTAGCTGGGGATGCCGGAATCATTGAAGTTGCACGTTACGGCGACTCGGAAGCGGTAGTTACCGGAATTGTCGGCTGTGCTGGCTTGTTACCCACAATTGCTGCCATTGAAGCAGGAAAAGACATCGCTTTAGCTAATAAAGAAACTTTAATTGCTGGTGGCCCTGTAGTTAATCCTTTAGTCGAGAAACACGGCGTAAAACTGTTGCCAGCTGACTCAGAACATTCGGCAATTTTCCAATGTTTGCAAGGAGTTCCCAAAGGCGGCTTAAAGAAAATTATTTTAACAGCTTCCGGTGGTGCGTTTCGAGATTGGCCTGTAGAAAAATTAGCCGAAGCCAAAGTTTCCGATGCTTTAAAACATCCTAACTGGTCAATGGGTCGCAAAATCACCATTGATTCTGCTACTTTAATGAACAAAGGTTTAGAAGTAATTGAAGCACATTATTTGTTTGGTGCGGATTACGATGATATCGAAATAGTCATCCATCCCCAAAGTATTATTCACTCTTTAATTGAGTTACAAGATACTTCGGTTTTAGCGCAATTAGGTTGGCCTGATATGCGCTTACCTTTGCTTTATGCGATGTCTTGGCCGGAAAGAATTTATACAGATTGGGAAAGATTAGATTTGGTAAAAGCTGGCAGTTTAACTTTCCGCGAACCAGACCATAAAAAATATCCTTGTATGCAATTAGCTTATGCAGCTGGTCGTGCTGGTGGTTCGATGCCTGCGGTTTTAAATGCGGCAAATGAACAAGCTGTGGCTCTATTTTTGGATGAAAAGATTGGATTTTTAGATATTCCTCGTTGTATTGAATGGGTTTGCGATCGCCATCGCACAGATCATCAACAAAACCCCTCTTTAGATGACATTTTAGCAGCAGATCAATGGGCAAGACAAGAAGTTTTGGCAGTTAGTAAGTTAGTCAGTCAAAATCAGCCGATTATTGCACAGGTAGCTTCGAGATTGTAGAGACGTTGTATACAACGTCTCTAGCGAACAATTTTAAAACTAGCGATCGTTTTTATTCAGAGTAAAGTAGGGAAAGAGCGATCGCTAATTTTATTAGAAACAAAGTGAAAAAAGCCAATGCGTAAACAAACTATTCAATATACATCACCATTAGATGCCTTAGTTGCTGTTGCCAAGCGACTAAGCTTGTATGAAAACCAGCAAAAAATGGAGTCTGAAGAATTTTTTAACCTATATAATCAGGGATTATTGCCAGATGATGCTCTATTTATAGAATGGGCAAATGATTACCATCATTACCTAGCTTTGCATCAGGAACTAACGCAACGGCTGAATGTCGATGTCGCAGAACAGGAAGCTTGGTTATGCTTGTCAAGGAATCAACTAAACAATGCCTACACTGAGGACGACGATTACCCACTTGATGCAATTAAAATAGCAAATCCCGACTATGCAGGAAGCTGATGTCGTTCTCAGCCAATAGCTTTCTATCAACAAGTAAAAAAAGTAATTAAAAATTACCCATGCCTATAGAATTAATCATTTTAATCGCTGCTTTAATCGTCACCTTTTTAGTTTTTACTTGGTTGATTAAAGTTGTCAAAGCAACCATACAAACTGCTATTACGATCGCCCTACTTGTTTTAATATTACAACTAATCTTTGGCATCGGCCCTAGTCAACTTTGGCAAAAAATCATCGAACTTCCCCAACTAATTTGGCAGCAACCAACTAAATAAATGGAGGTACGTTGTTGCGCTTTAGCGCTAAAGCGCAACAACGTACCTTTATTTAAACTTTTCCAGTCAACTTCGCAAAAGCACTTTGTACAACGGGAGGTAATTGACGCATAATTTTACCTTTTTCTCTGTCAATTGCTACCAAAGTCACCCTAGCTGTCACATACAATTCTTCGCCATCTAAAGACTGAATTTGGTTATCCCAATTCAACCTTACACCATCGACTTCTGTCATTTTTGCTTTGACAACTGCGGTCATTCCTAATCTTAATGGTCGATGATAACGAATCGAAAGTTCGACAACTGGTAAATCGCAACCTAATGCAACCAAATCAGCAAAATCAACGCCGATCGATCGCAAACATTCTACCCTAGCTTCTTCCAACCAAGCAAGATAAGTACCATGCCAAACAACCCCACCATAATCAGTATGATGTGGTTGCACTCTTACCGGATATTCAAACCAAGCGCCAGGTGTTATCTGAAGCAAGTTTTGGATAGCAGTAGTAGGAGGAAGTTGCGGATTTCTTTCTTCTGACACAGTAACTCTCATCCTTAAAAAACACTAGACAACCAAATTGTAAATCTAAAAGTAAATTACTACCCTTCTGCCTTAACTAAAAACTCTACAAGGGCGGGTTTTGTGATTTAATTCTTTTGCTGTGATTGCAGACTTATCTACTAAACCCACCCCTACATTTTCCCTTCTTTTCCTTCTGCCTTCTGCCTTCTGACTTCTGCCTTTTCTAACGTGGTTTGATCACTTTTGGCGCAGCAATAGCTGAAACTTGGGTTGGATCGATAAGAAACTTATCTGCATTATAAACCCCTGACCAAGCTGCTAAAAGACGGGCTGCCAATCTTAATAATTCAGCTTCCGAATTAAGTCCCCAAAGTTGCATTAAAGGCGAGTTATCTACAGGTTGTTTTCCTAATGCTAAGCGCCATGCCACAGGTACACCAGCTATACTGTTGAATGTACCAGATAATGCACCTACGATCGCACTTGTTACCTGTGCTTTTGGACATCTCGCCGCCCGCATTACCGAAAGTCTCAAATCTTCAATCGTACTTAAAAAACAGTAAAAAGCTAACGCTACTGGAGTATGAGTTGGCGCAGTAACACCACGAGGAATTAAAGTTTTTAAAGTAGTTTCTAATCCAGCACCTGCTGCTAATAAAACTTCCACTTGTCTAAGTTGCTGAACTAAGGAAGTTTCCACATCCAAATAATTAATAGTTTCCCTAATTAAGGTATCGGGATTAAGTTTTTCTTTTAAGGCAAGAGCGATCGCATATCCGATCGCTAAAGTTCCATCTTTCAACACCGAATCATCTTGCCAAACATCCGCCACCTGTTGCAAATTTTGCCTTAACTTCGCCTCATCTTCATGGAAAAATAGCGCCACTGGTACTGTAGAAATAATCGCCCTAATATCACCACTAGTTCTTTTAATTCCCGGATAAGCAGGAGTAGTAACACTCCCCAAATTAGTTTCCTTTATTAAAATTCCCTCGCGTTTTTCTGATTCATTCTCATTAGTTGATTCTGAAGCTTCACACCAATGGGCTAAATCCAACCTGCCACTCCGAATCAAACCTTCAGTACCACGTACCACCAAACGTCCTGTACTATAAGGTTGCTGATTCTGTTGTCTTGTGCCTAGTTGCCAAGAATCGCCATAAGCACCCAAAATTTCTCCAAATACAGTGCCTAAAAAAGCACCTCGAAACCTACTTAAGAGAGAGTACCGCATCAATCTTATTTAACTAGCAACTCTTAAAAGACACTGGGCTTATCCTAACTCATCTACCTCTGGTAAAGACCTATCTTTTGCCAGAAGTTTCCTTCTATTTCCACAGTTTAGCCTAAAAGTACACAGAAATTTCAAATCAATACAGGGGAAATGTTTGACGCAAGCGAAATACTCACTGACCAAATCGATACAATTTTAGAACGTTGGGAAGCTGCTGTTCGCCAAGACTCGCGCATAGAAAGTTCAGCTGATTTATCAGAAACAGCATTAAAAGATTCTATGCCAGTACTTTTAAACGGAATGGTCAAAGCATTAGCTCATCAGGGAAGCGAGAGTTATGAAATCGTTGCTTCTGCTAGTTTAGAGCATGGTAGCGCCCGTGCTAATGAAGGATATAATGCCGCAGAAATTGCTTGGGAATACCAAATATTGCGCCGAATTATTTTTTCAGTTTTAGAACCTCAGCTTTTGCCAGGTTCTCCTGAAGAAATTCTCAGAACTATTCGCACTCTTGATGCCGTAATAGATGAAGCAATTTCTCAATGTTATACAAGTTATGTGCAACAGCGAGTTAAAGAGCTAGAACAGGTAAGAAGTCAGCTAATTCTGACTAACCAAGAACTGACTCGGTTGCTCCGTACTAGTAAAGATAGTCTATCTTATATGGCTCATGAATTAAAAACACCTTTAACTTCAATTATTGGTTATTCAGACTTATTTCTGCGCCAGCAAAAGCAAGCTGTAGATGTTCACCTAACAGTGCCAAATTTACGGAATATTGAGCGAGTGCTGCAATCTGGTAGGTTATTGTTGCGCTTAATTAATGATGCTTTAGAATTGTCTAGCTCTGAGGCTGGGAAAATCCAGTTAAATCTTGCTTGTATCGATGTTAAACAAGTAATAAAAGATGTAGTTGCCACAATTGAACCATTAGCTCAAGCGAAGAATTTAGAATTAAAAATAGAATGCGATCGCGCCCCTAATAAAGTAACCACAGATATCTTTCGTTTACAACAAATTTTAACTAATCTTCTTAGTAATGCCATTCGCTACACCGATCGAGGTTTCATCCAATTAGAATGTTTATCCCATGACGATCGGCAATGGTCTATTATTATCAGTGATACCGGAATTGGTATTCCCCAAAAAGATTTAACTCGGATATTTGAACCCTTTATGCGAGCAAGTTCTAATCTTCATCGTCGAGATGAGCAAAGTACAGGTTTAGGATTAGCGATCGTTGCTCGATTAATCAAACTTTTACAAGGTGAAATTAAGGTTGTTTCTGAACTAGGTGTTGGCTCAACCTTTACAATAACTTTTCCTGGTGAAATATAAAAGTACGTTATAACAGTACGTTGTTGCGCTTCAGCGCTACTGGGACAAGAGCGCTGAAGCG